>JACQPN010000023.1 GCA_016207515.1 Euryarchaeota archaeon
AGACGGGCGGATTGACCGGGCGCAATAGCGCCTCATGCACGATTCGAGTGCGAAGAGATGAATGCCCATACATTCACAAGCGCGTGAGGGGGTTACTTGCCACGGACGCCGCCTCATCATAGAGATGATGCGACTTTTCGCAAAAGTTGCTTCGGGGCCCCCTTCCGTCAGCGGCCTCGACGCCTGATGACCCATGGTCAAGCGTCCTTCGGCGTCGCAACGAAAACGGCGGCGACCGCGAGGCTGCTTACGTGCATCAGGAGATGCTCGTTGTGCTCGCCGAGGTCGGCGACGAGGTCGGTCGCAAGATGGATCGCGCCGACCACTAGTAGGACCATGAGGACAAGGTCGCTCGTCCTTGAGCGGCCGCGCAGCTTCCAATAGGCGTACGCCGCGACCGCAAGCGAGATGACGTTCAAGAGGCCAGCGTCCGCGAGAAAGGCGTCTTCGATGCCCATGCTATCGTGACTGCGAGCCGCGCGGCGCCTGATTAGGGCAACGGTTTTGACGCACGCGGCCCGATAACACGTATGTATAAGTACGTACCGAGCCCGGTCCCGGCGCGCTTTCCTCCTGGACGCGCTTCCGGATCACTCGGGCCGGAACCCACGCGGGATCTGGACGCCCGCCTTCGCGCAGATCTCCCAGAACTCCTTCGGCGTGACCCCCTTGTGGTCACGGTCCCACGCGCGGTAACCCTCTATGAAGTCCTTGACCTCGCCCTTGGTCTTTCGTTCCGTATGCGTCTTGATCTCGTTCACGATTGCCCCGATTTGCTCCTTGCTCGCCGTGAGGCCGTGCTCCGCAAGGCGCGCTTCGACGGCCCGCGCCCCCGTGTGTTTTCCGAAGACGAAGCGGCGTTTCCGCTTCAAAGTCTCCGCCTGGATGGGTTCGTACGTCAGCGTGTTCTTGATGACGCCGTCCGTGTGGATCCCCGATTCGTGCGTGAAGGCATTGTATCCGACGACAGGCTTCGTTATCCCCAATGGCACGCCGCTGAGTTCCTCCACGAGTTCCGCAGTCGCCTGGATGCGGTCGAGCTTCACGCCGGTCCTGAAATCGTAGAGGAGTTCAAGCGCCATCACTACTTCCTCGAAACTCGTGTTCCCCGCGCGCTCGCCCAGGCCTCCGAACGTCGTGTTGATGCATGGGACGCCCTCCTCGATCGAGGCAAGCGTATTGGCGGTCGCCATCCCGAAGTCGTTGTGGATGTGCACTCCCTCCTCCGTACAGCCGAGCTTGATCCGCTTTCTCACTTCGCCGATCCACCATCTCATCGCGGGCGGCGTCATGACGCCGACCGTGTCGCAGTAGAGGATCCGGTCCGCCCCGGCCTCGATTGCCGCGTTGTAGATGCGGCCCACGAAATCGAGGTCCGCCCGCACCGTGTCTTCCGTCACGAAGGTCACTTTGAGGCCGTGCTCCTTCGAGTACTCGACGGAATCGACCGCGTGCTTGATCGCCTCCTCCTCCGTCATCTTGAGTTTGTACTTGAGGTGGACCGGCGAGGCCGCGATGAACGGGGAGACCTCCTCCGCGTCGGCTTTGATGCAGGCGTCGATGTCGGAGCGTAGCGTCCGGCACGCGGCGAGCACCGACGCGTGGGAAAGCCCCTCCTTGGCGATGCGTTTCACGGATTCCAGTTCTTTTTCGGACACCGCGGGGATCCCGCAGTTGATGACATCCACGCCGATCTCGTCGAAGATCTTCGCGAGCCGTACTTTCTCCTCGACACTGAAATACACCCCCGGCGTCTGCTCGCCGTCCCGGAGCGTTTCGTCCCAGAACACGACCCGTTGCGGCATCGACCGCTTGAGTCTGCCCTCGACGTTGTAGTTGTGGACCAGGATGTCGTCCGGCATGGGCCTTCCTTCTTGGCTCCATTAACGGGCGACGAATCTAATAACGTTTCCCCGGGCGAAGCGCGCCCGACCGTGATATCAGGCGGAAGCAGGGTCCACGTCGACGATCTCGATCTCGAAATTGAGGGGTCTGTTTGCCATCGGGTGGTTGAAATCGAGCTTCACGGAACCATCGGCCACCTCGACGACTCGCGCCGTGAAGACCCGACCCTCTTCATCGCGGATGCTCACTTGCTGGCCCGCCGACGGCACGCGGTCCCCGAAGGAATCCCGGGGCACGGTCTGCACCATCCGGGGGTCAGCCTCACCGTAGGCGTCCTTCGGTTCGAGGCGCGCCTTCACGAGATCGCCCTGGCGTTTTCCGACGACGGCCTTTTCGAAACCGTCGATGACCTCCGACTCGCCCACGACGAACGACAGCGGTTCTCCTCCGACGTTCGTGTCGAAGACCTCGCCGTCGTCGAACGAGCCGGTGTACATGACGGAAACGGTGTCGCCTTTCTCGATGGCTTTCATCTCGACCTCCGGCGAAAATCGCCTTCCCCTATAACTAGCCATTGTCGTTGCGCTGCGGGCGGAAACACGACGCGGCCCACGCGCCGGTGCTCGTCACGGCGAGGCGGTTTGGCGCCTGGTCCGAGTGGGAGTTGAACATGACCGACCGTGGCGGCCGGTCTAGACAATCATTTCTCGACCCGCCCCCCGACTACTCTTGACGCATCAAGCCGGCGTCCATGTCGCGTAGAGCGCTTGTATCTCCTTTGCGAACCGTTCTGCCACGACCCGTCTTTTCACTTTCAGGGTGGGCGTGAGCTCGCCATCCTCCTGGGTGAACTCGCGCGGCACGAGCGCGAAGCGCTTCACGGCCTCGAACTTCGACAGGTTCGCATTCACGGCGTCGATACGCGTCGCGTATTCGGCGACCACCTGGGGGTTCGCAACGAGCGCCTCGTTCGTCGCGACCATCCCGCGCTCCTCGGCCCACGCCCTAAGTGCTTCGAAATCCGGGACGATGAGCGCCGTGACGTAGGATCGGCCATCACCGAGGGCGACCGCCTCCGAGATGAGGGGGCTCGCCTTCAACCGGTTCTCGATCTCCTGCGGAGCGACCTTCTTGCCGGTGCTCATCACGATCAATTCCTTCTTTCGATCCGTCACATGGAGGAACCCGTCCGCGTCGAGCTTTCCGAGGTCGCCCGTCTTGAAGAACCCGTCCTCGGTGAACGCACCTTCCGTCTCCTTTGGGAGATTGTGGTAACCCGCCATCACGTTCGGGCCGCGCACCAGGATCTCCCCGTCGTCCGCCACCCGCACTTCAACGCCCGGAAGCGGTTTTCCCACGGAACCGAACCTCGTCGCGGCGAAGGTGTTCACGGAGATGACCGGACTCGTCTCGGTGAGCCCGTAACCCCCGAGGATCGGAAGTCCCGCCGCCCAGAAGAGCTCCTCGATCTCGCGCTCGATGTGGGCCCCGCCCGAGACAAAGAATCGCAACCGGCCGCCCGTGCGCGAGCGCACCTTCGCGAAGACCAACCTGTCGGCGACCCACGCCGCCAACCGTTTCGTCCACGGGAGCCGGCGACCCGTCGTCCGCGCTCGCGCAGCCTCGGTGCCGACGCGTACGGCCCACCAGAATATCCGTTGCCTCCTTGGCGACTCTCCGTGCACGGTCGCTTCGATACGCGCCTTCATCTTCTCGTAAAGACGCGGGACGGCGATCATGACGGTCGGCCTTACCTCAAGGAGGTCCTCGGGGACCTGCTCCGTCGATTGGGCGTAGTACGCCGTCGCGCCCGCGGCGAGCACGAGGAAGTGGCCTGCGGTCCGTTCAAGGACATGTGAAAGCGGGAGGAACGACAGCATGACGTCGTCGTGGCCCATCTCCGGCACCGCTTCGAGGGCGGCCTTCACGTTCGAGACGAAGTTGCGGTGGGAGAGGCTTGCGCCTTTCGGTTCCCCGGTCGTTCCCGACGTGTAGACGATCGAAGCGACGTCGTCGGGCTCGACGCCGCGCCGGCGGGCGATCAGGCGCGCGGAGGTCGTCCGCCGGGCATCGCGCCCGTATTCCAAGGCCTCGTCGAAGCTCATGGCCCAATCTTTGCGCTCGGCGTCGAATGGAAGCGAGAAGCAGATGATGTTCTTGAGTTGAGGAGAACGCGTCTTCAGGCGGTTGAGCATCGCCATCTGCGAGGGCGTCCCGGCGAAAGCGACCCGTGCCCCGCTGTCTTTGAGGATGAATTCGGCCTTCGCCTCGGACAATGTCTCGTAGAGAGGCACCGTGACGGCGCCGACCGAAAGGATCGCGAGGTCGGCGCTAGTCCACTCGATGGAGTTACGCGCAAGGATTAGGACCCGGTCGCCGCGGCGAACGCCTAGGCCGATAAGGGCACTGGCGAGGTCCTCCACCATGGATGCGAGCTCCCTGTAAGTGACGCTACGCCAGCGGCCCCCCTCCTTCTGGGCGAGCGCGGGTTTCGTCCCGTGGCGATCGCACGTCGCCGAGAACAATTCTAGAAGCGTCTCGCCCGTAGGTTGCAGGTTCGCACCGCAGGCGTAACGCCTTGCCGTCAAAAAGGCTTGTGAGGGGTGTGCCTAAATCTATTAGGCGGTCGCCTATGCCTTTAGCGATGGAAGTCTGCAACGTATGCGGCCGCTCCTTCTCCGAAGGGGCGTTCTGTCCCGACCACCCGGGAGAAGCGGCGCGGCTCGACGCGACCGCCGCCATAGGCGACGGGGCCCGCGTGTTCGCCACCAACCTCGTGCCGTTCCTGGCTTTCTGGGTCGTGCCCACGGTCATCGGGACCGCGATCTCCGTGATGGCGGCCGAGGCGGCGTTACGGCCCAGGGACGCGCGGGATTACGTCGCGGATCTACGCTCCGTCTTGTACCTTTTCATCGGTGGCGTCCCGAGTTTCCTCGTCACCATGATGTTCGCGGGCGGGACCGCTGCCATGGTCAAGGACGGCCTCGACCAGCGCCGCGTGAGCGTGAGGTCGGGGCTCGACGCGATGACGAGGCGGCTGCCCGACCTCTTCTGGTCGGCGGTCATACTCGGCGTCCTGTTCCTTCTCGCCGTCACCGTCTTCCTGCTCCCGGCGATCGTTTTCAGCGTCATAGGCATCGAGGCCATGGCGGCGGTCTTCGCGATCCTCGGCGCACTTTTCGCTTTCATGTCGGTCTTCGTGATACTCCATTGGTTCATGTTCACGCCGTTCGTGGCGGCGTTGGAGCGCGTCAAACCGCACCGGACGCTGGTTGAAAGCAAGCTCTTCGCGGCGAAGAACCGGACCGGCGGCTTCACGGTCCTTCTCATAATCGTCGGCCTTGTCCTGGCCATCGCCAACGCGTTGACAACGGATGCCATCTCGCAAGGCTTCCCCCCGGACACGCGTCTTACGGCGCGGGAAGCGCTCTCCGGCGTCTTCCTCTGGGTCGCAACGCCACTCTTGACCGTGATGGCGGCGACCCTGTACATCCGGATGCGGACCCCCACGCGCCTCTACGAGCAGTTGCGGCCCCAGGTCGTCACCGCGTGCCCTTCGTGCCACGCGCCGATGAGTTACGCGCCGTCGGAAGGGCCTCTACGAGTCAAGTGCGGATCCTGCGGGCGGGAAGGGATATTGAGACCGGGGCGCCCTTCGTAACGAAGAGCGGGAAGTCGATGCCGGTCGGACCCATCGGTCCGGGGTCGGCCCCATCGGCCCGGGGGTCGGATCCATCAGCCCGGCCTTGTTATCTCCACCATCGAGTACTCGACCGGGCCCCCGATGGGAGTCGAGAGTTTTCGCACCCGCACCAGCGTCTCTACTTGGCCCATGCCCTTCACCGCGGCCGCGGCGCTTTCTGCGAGCGCTTCGAGGAGCCTGAACTCGCGCCCCGTGACGACGGCGGCCACCTTCTCATAGGCCGCCCGGTAATCGAGCGTGTCGTGGATGTCGTCGGAGCGGCCAGAGCGCGAAAGGTCGAGGCGCAGTTCAAGGTCGATCTCGACTTGTTGGCCCAATCGGCGTTCCTCATCGAAGTGGCCGACGTGCGCGAAGAACTTCATCGCCTTCAATTCAATCTTGTCCATGTACGCTCCTCGTCAACGCATCGGCGACCTTCGCCGACTCGACCGCTTCCCGCACGTCGTGCACTCGCAGCATGTCCGCCCGGTTCGAGACGAGCATCGTCCCCACGGCGATGGTGCCCGCGATCCGGCGATCAGCGTCGTTGACGCCGGTAAGGCGTCCGATGAACGATTTCCTTGAGTGTCCCACCAACAATGGATACCCAAGGCGGGAAAGCTCGGGAAGGCGTTTGATGAGTTCCAGGTTGTGTTCGAACGTCTTTCCGAAACCGAGCCCGGGGTCGATGATCACTTGATGCGGCCCGACGCCCGCCTTGGCCGCGGCGGCAACGCGTTCCTCCATGAATCGCCGCACTTCCGCGACGACATCGCCGTACACGGGATCCCGTTGCATGAAGCGTGGTTCGCCTAGCATATGCATGAGGACCACGGGGCGACCGGAATCGGCGACGACGTTCGCCATTTCGGGATCTCCGCGTAGGGCCGTCACGTCGTTGATGATGTCGGCCCCAAGGTCGAGCGCCTCGCGGGCGACCTTCGCGTGGTACGTGTCGACGGAGATCGGCACTTCGACGCGTCGCGCAAGCCCCTCGATCACGGCGCCGACGCGTCGGAGTTCGGCCTCCTCGGGGACGGGAGAGGCGCCGGGCCGCGTGGATTCGCCGCCGACGTCGATCACGTCGGCGCCCTCGCGTTCCATCTCGACGCCGCGTTCGATAGCACGGTCGGTGTCGACGAAGCGGCCGCCGTCGGAGAAGGAATCGGGGGTCACGTTGAGGATGCCCATGATGAGGGTCCGTTCGCCGAACCGAAGCGTGTGTCTTCCCGCCTTCATCTCGACGGTTCGACGGACCTGCCTTTGTTCATGCGACGACATCGGGCCCTCCATCACACCACCGGCCATTCGCGTATCGCCGCCCCCGCCAGGTACAACGAGCCGCATATCACGACCGGCACGTCGCGTCCCGCGGATACGGCGGCCCGTATCGCGTCGCGAGGCGTCTCGATGGCGGCCACGTCGTAACCCATCTGGGCGGCCATCTCCTTGAGTTCCATCGCCGAATGGGCGCGGGGCGAAGGCACCTTCGTGACGATTATGCGGGAGGCGAGCGGGAATATCTCCCGCATCATCTCCTTCGCGTTCTTGTCCTTCAAGACGCCGAAGACGATGCGGGGCTCCGCGATCTTCAACTCGTCGAGCGTCTCGGCGAGGACGCGGATCGCGTCCACGTTGTGCGCCCCGTCCACGATGACTAGGGGCTCGCGCCCCAGGACCTCGAAGCGGGCCCTCCACACCGTCTTCTCGAATCCACGGACGATCGTCTGTGGTTTCACCCGCAGTTCGCGCGCGATGACCTCGGCGACCGCCACGGCCACGCGAAGGTTCTCCACTTGGTGTGCCCCTGAAAGCGGCAGGGTGAGTTCGGTCTCTATCGACTCGGTCTTCACGTGGAGGGATTGCCCCGCGAGCGAACGGCTCCGGCGGATCACCTGCACGCCGCCCGCGTGTCTTAGGAAGCAGTGGAGCTCGCTCGACCTGCCCTTTATCACCCTTAGCGCCGAAAGGGTCGCCGCCGTGACTACGGGCCGGCCGGTCTTTATGATGCCCGCCTTCTCGGTCGCTATCTTGTCGATGGTGTCGCCGAGGACCTCCACGTGGTCGATCCCCACGTTCGTGATGACGCTCACGAGCGGTTCCTCGAAGACGTTCGTCGCGTCGTGGCGGCCCCCGAGCCCGACCTCCATGATCGCGACGTCGACGCGGGAACGCACGAAATGAAGGATCGCAGCGAGCGTCAAGACTTCGAAGTAGGTGAGGCCGCCGAGTTCCTTCCCCACGTTCTCGGCGACGGGCCGGATCTCCGCGATGTACCCGTCAAGCTGGTCGTCGGAGATCTCCTTCCCTTGGACGCAGATCCTTTCCGTGAGGCGGACAAGATGAGGCGACGTGTAGAGTCCCACCCGCACGTCGGCCGCCTGGAGTCCGGCGGAGAGCATGGCGGCCACCGAGCCCTTGCCGTTCGTCCCGGACACGACGACCGCCCGAAGCCTCTTTTCGGGGCTTCCGAAAAGCTCCAAGGCCCTTATCATCGGTTCGAGGCGCCACTTGCTTCCCTGACGCTCCAACCTGTCGAGCCAATCGCGCGGTGGCTCCACGTCATCCTCCCCCCGAGGAAACGAGGCGGCCGCTAGGATCGGCGGGAAACCCCTTGATGGTCACTTTGCGGCCCGACACTGTGACGCGGCCCTCGGCGATCAAGTGGATGGTGAGCGGGTAGATGACGTGCTCTTGTTCGAGTATCCGCTTTCGAAGCGTCTCCACCGTGTCGCCGTCGAGGACCGGCACCGCGGCCTGGAGGATTATCGGGCCGGTGTCGACGTCCTCTTCGACGAAGTGGGTCGTGCATCCCGTGATCTTCACGCCGTATTCGTGCGCCTTTGCCTGCGCGTCGAGGCCTCGAAACGCGGGAAGCAGGCTCGGGTGGATGTTGATGAGTCTTCCTTTGAGCGGGCGAACGAACGCGGGCGTCAGGATCCTCATGTACCCGGCGAGTGCCACGAGGTCGCAGTGCGACTCGCGGATGAGGGCGAGCATCTTGGCCTCGTGGTCGGGCCGGGCCAGCCCCTTGGGGTCTACGAAATGCGCCTCTATCCCATGCTTTTTCGCCCGCACCAGTGCCCCCGAATCCCGGTGGTCCGAGAGGACCAACCCGATTCTCGCCTTCGTTTCGCCACGGTCGCAACTGTCGATCACGGCCTGGAGATTCGTCCCGGCACCGCTTGCGAGGAATGCCACTTTCAGCATCGACGCCCCGGTTATGATGCGCCCGGTTTAAAGCCTACCGCGGCGCCTGCCGCTTCCCACACATGGAGCGCGTGCCAGCACCGGTTCGAGGGTCCCACGTGACCTACGTGGGTCGTTTATAAGGGTCGGCGGTGAGAATATGGCTGGGAAAGAAGATTGGGAAGCCACGGTCCTCGTTTCGCGAATGCGGCGGCCCTGATAGCGGCGGTGGTCGTCGCCACCGTCTCCATGGGCTTTTTCATCTCCGAGGAGAGCCGCGACGAGTTCGTCGTGGCGGAAACGCCGAGCGCTGAAAGTGAGAACGGCGCCACCGATGGCTCGCTTATCATCCTCTCCGGCGAGGCGAGGCTTGCCGACCTCTCCTCGCCGGCCTCGAACCTCGTCGAAGCCCTGGCGTTCACGGTGGGGCCCGCCGGGGACCAGGCGGAGGTGGACCTTCGCCGATCGAGCGCTTCGCTACAGCATGAGGGAAAGACTACGAGGTTCGAACTCTTGGGATCAACGACGGAAGGAGGGGGCAAGACGACCCCCCTCTCCGACCCCGACCGCTCTTTCGACACGGGGACTCTCAACGGGAAGGACGTGGTGAGCGTCGAGATAGACCTGAAAGCCCTCGGGGTCCACGTGGAGCGGGGCGAGGCGTTCACGTTCAGGATCGTCCTCGAAGATGGTCAGACCGCCGGCGAACGGTACCGGGTGCCCTTCCTTTCGATCCCCGGCGACGAAGTCCCGCTCGACAAGGCCTGACGGGCCCACGGCGGGAAGTCCTCGACTATCGCGCGTCGTGCAGATGACCGTTTTCGACGGCCCCCCCGTCGGGTCGTCTCTCGGCCGGTGGGTGGGACAAGTCGCCCGATCTCATCGCGCGGCTTACGCGATCATGGCAGTTTGGGTAGGAACTCCCAGAACTTGTGCGCGGGAAGCCCCTCCTCGTAGCAGTAGTGGATGTTCTTGAAGCCCTTCCTGAACTCGGCGACGTCCGCCTTCACCTTCTGCGGCGGCGTCTTCTTCGCGACGACCTCGACGACGAAGTCGGCCACTTGTGACATGTCGTTCTCGCGCATGCCAAGACGAGTGAGTTCCTGGGTGCCGAAGCGGATCCCGCTCGGGTTCATCGGCTTCTCGTCGCCGGGGATCATGTTCATGTTCGAGATCACGCCCGCATCCTCAAGGTCTTTCGCGCAGGCCTTCCCACCGCCATGGATCTTCACGTCGACGAGGACCTGGTGCGAGGCCGTGAAGCCCCGCTTCTCGCAGAGCACCTTGATGCCGCGCTCGTGAAGCGCTTGGGCGAACGCTTGGCTGTTCTTGATTATCTGGTTTGCATACTGACTTCCGAACTCGATGTGCTCGGCCAACGCGACGGCCTTGGCGGCCATCTGGTGAAGGTGATGGCTTGAGAGCGTCCCTGGGAACGATGCGGCGTCCAGTTTTTTCAGAAGCTGCTTGTTCGCTTCGACGGAATCGTCGAGGTCCGAAAGCAGGATGCCGCCCGGGGGGCCCGGGAGGGTCTTGTGCGTCGAGGCCGAGATCCAGTCCGCGCCCTCGCGAAGCGGGTCCTGGAACTTCCCGCCGGCGATGAGCCCAAGCACGTGCGCGCCGTCGTACATCACCTTGGCACCCACCTCGTGCGCCGTGTCGGCGAGTCCTCCTTTGAGATCGTAAGGGAAGAGGAACGCGCTCGCCCCGAAGACCGCGACCTTCGGCCGAGTCTCCTTGATCACCTTTTTTGCCGCGTCCACGTCCACCGTCATGTCCTCGGGGTCGAACGGGTAGGTCGCAATCTTGAGGCCCCGAAGCCCCGCGGCGCCGAACCGGGCGTGGCTGATGTGGCCTCCGGACGCGGTGTCGAGGGCCGTTATCGTGTCGCCCGGTTCGCACGTCGCGAAGAACGAGGCGATGTTGCTCACGGTGCCGCTGATCGGACGCACGTCGGCGTAGCGGCAGCGGAACAGCTCGCGCGCGAGTCCGGTCGTCTTCGTCTCGACCTCGTCGACGAACTTCACGCCTTGGTAGTAGCGTCGGCCCGGATGCCCTTCGGCGTAGCGGTCGACGAAATCGGAGACCAGGAGTTGCCGCGCGAGAGGCGACATGACGTTCTCGCTGGCGATCATCGGCAGGCTCTCCGAAAACCACGCGTGATGCTTCCGGATGGAGGAGTAGACTTCGACGACTTCGCGCCTCAAAGAGACACCCGACGCGTGAGCCGCGCCCGGCGATAAATAGGGAACGGCATGCTTTCCGGTGTGGAAATAACCGGGAGGCATCGGAGTCCTCGTCGCTCGCCTCGGGTCTTCCCCTGGATCCGGGCCCCGTCCCTGCAGCCTCATCGCGTTTCTTGGGGCGCCCGCTTCTTACAGCGAGTGGCCCATCCGGCCCTTTTTCGTCCGGAGGTATCCGCGGTTCTCCTTGTTCGAGCGAGCGCGGATCCCGATGCGCTTCGAGACTTTCACGCCGTGCTTCTCCAGTTCGCCGACTTTCGCCGGGTTGTTGCTCATCAGGCGCACGGACTTCACGCCTTTCGAGCGCAGAAAGCACGCGGCGCAACTGTAATCGCGTAGATCCGCCGCGAATCCGAGGAGCCGGTTCGCTTCGACGGTGTCGGCTCCCATGTCCTGGAGCTCGTAGGCCCGGATCTTGTTCACGATGCCGATGCCCCGTCCTTCCTGGCTCATGTAGAGGATGAGGCCCCGTCCTTCGCGCCTGATGCGGCGCATCGCGAGGCGTAGCTGGGGGCCGCAATCGCATCTTTTGGAGCCCAATGCGTCGCCCGTGAGGCACTCGGAGTGGATGCGGACGAGAAGGTCCTTGGCGTTATTGAGCTGGCCAAGGTACAGCGCGACGTGTTCTTCGCCGATGACGGGGCAGCCGAAGGCCATGATGCGAAACGCGCCCTCTTCCGTCG
The DNA here is from genome assembly GCA_016207515.1 of Euryarchaeota archaeon. Lineage (NCBI taxonomy): Archaea > Methanobacteriati > Methanobacteriota > Methanobacteriota archaeon. Next base: position 11,643 of record JACQPN010000023.1, read on the forward strand.
GGAGCTCGGCGCTTCCGGTCACGTCGGGGTCGTCGCAACGCTCGTCGGCTATCAACCCGATGGCCTTGCGGTTCACGGTTTCAGATTCAGCGGCCTCTATTTTTAGGCTTTGCCATTTTTGGGGAGTTACGCCATATTGAGTAGGGCCCGGTTTCCGGAGTTTCGTGCCAGATTCGCGGCGTCACGCGGCTCGCTGCAAGGCCGCCTTCCGTCAGGTTCTGCTGCCGTCTCCGCTCCTCATACGCTTTAAATACGGGAAGTGGATTGGTGGGTCGCTTCCGGGCCAAGGCGGCGACTTTTCGCCAAGCGGTTTCCGGTTTGCAGGGCTCGTAGCTTAGCTAGGTAGAGTACTCGGCTCTTAACCGAGGTGTCATGGGTTCAAATCCCATCGAGCCCGTCGACCGGTCCCCAACGGTCCCTCGGTCGACGGCATGGTGACGTGGCGCGTGTGCGCCGATGTCACCGCAGCCCGTCGACGGGGCCCCAACGGTCTACACCGTCGACGGCGAGATGACGAGGCCCGAAGGCCGAAGTCATCGAAGCCGCCACTTGGGCGCTGAAGCGCGACGGCAGCGGGTCAAGTGGACGAGGGCGCAGCCCGAATCCACGATGACCCGAGCCTTCGCCGCGCGAAGGCGAGCGTCCTTTCCCGTCGTGTCCGCGCGTACATACAAGTACCTATATTTGTCACACCGCTCTCTTCAGCATCGTAAAAGCCGTCAACGCGATGACAATCGCCGCCGCCAGGTTCAGCGCCACGAACACGCCGCCGACCTCGACGCCCCCCATGTAGACAGCGACGTAATTGAAAGCGCCGTGGAGGATGACCGCGACTGCGTAGAAGGGAAGGAACCCCGCCGTGAAGCCAAGGCCCGTCTTATGCCATTTCCAAAGCCCGACCGCGGCGATCGCCGAGGCGGTCGCGTGGATGAGCATGCTCGTGTACGCCCGCACGAGCACCGTCGCAAGGTAAGCGATTATGCCGTCCGTGGCGAGCGCCTGCACCTGGTAGAGAAGGTTCTCGGTCGCAGCGAATCCAAGTCCCGCGGCGGCACCGGCGGCAAGCGCATGCCGCCCCGACCGCATCCAACCGATCGCCAGGGCGGCGGCCATGACTTTTGCGGCTTCCTCCACGACCGGCGCCACCAGTATCGCGCCCGCGAAATCGGCGTCGACTTGGAAGAGCGCGACGGCGAGCGGGATGAATGCGACGTTGAACGCGATGGCCAGGAACGCGGACCCGAGCGCCGCCGCAAGGAGGACGGACCCGAGGACCATCCAGTCGAAGACGCCGCCCCGGCGTTCCCTGTGTATCTGGCCGAGGAAGTAGAACGCGGGGGCGAACGCGAGGAGGACTATGAGCCATAGCGTGAAGTCCTCCGCGGCCACGCGCTCTCAATCGCGGCGGTCCCCATTAAACCGATTGACGCGGCACACCCTGCCGGCGGGGCGACCGCAGCGTCCACCGATTTCTATTAGTAATCGGCAATAGATAGTGAGCCCCATGCACCCGTCGCAGGCGATACTCGCCTCGAAATCGGACCGACTCGTCGGCAAGACGGTCGTCCTCGGGGTCACCGGAAGCATCGCGGCCGTCGAGAGCGTGAAATTGGCGCGGGAGCTCATCCGGCACGGGGCGGTCGTGATCCCCGTGATGAGCCCCGAAGCGTGCCGTATCGTCCACCCGAACGCCCTCGAGTTCGCAAGCGGCCGCACGCCAGTGACGGAACTTACCGGCGCAACAGAGCACGTGACCTTGATGAGGGCCGGCGCCGGGGCCGATCTGCTCCTCATCGCCCCCGTGACCGCCAACACCATCGGCAAGATCGTGCACGGCGTCGACGACACGCCTGTCACGACATTCGCGTCGGTCGCGCTCAAATCAAAACCGGTGATACTCGCGCCCGCGATGCACGAGGCCATGCTCGAGAACCCGTTCGTCAAGGAGAACGTCGAGAGGCTTCGCTCGGCCGGCGTCGAGGTGCTGGAGTCCCACATGGACGAGGGGAAGGCGAAGCTCCTCGACGTCGAACTCATCGTAGAGGCCGTGCTACGACGACTCGGTGATTGGAGCCTCAAGGCAAAACGAGTGCTCGTCGTCGCGGGTGGTACCGAGGAACCGATAGACGCGGTCCGCTCGGTCACGAACAATTCTACGGGCTCGACGGGGCGGCAGATCGCGCTCGAGGCCTATCGACGCGGCGCCGAGGTGACCCTCTGGATGGGGCGCGGCCTCGACCCGGTGTTGCCAAGCGACGTTTCCGTCAGCCGTTTCAAGACGACGGCGGAACTCGTCTCTCTTGCGCCCCGGGCGAAGGGCTTCCACCAAGTCATCGTCCCCGCGGCCGTTTCCGATTACGCTCCGACGCCTCGCGACGGCAAGATCCAAGCGGGCGAAAGGGAGCTGACACTGATCCTCACCAAGACGCCGAAATTCGTCGACGAACTCCGTCGACACTTCTCCGGCCCCCTGGTCGTTTTCAAGGCCGAGGCAGGACTCGACCGACGCTCGCTCGAAAAACGCGCCCGCGAGACGCTCGAACGCACGAATGCCGTCCTCGCCGTCGCAAACGACGTGGGCGACGTGGAGCGGGATGCGACGAAGGCGCTCCTCGTGGAGAAGGGCGGGGCCGTCGAGTTCACGGGGACGAAAAGTGAACTCGCCTGCAAGATACTGGACCGGCTGCGGTGACGCGATGATTGAAGGCGCTGCGTTCGCTCCCGGCCACGCGTCGGGCATTTTCCAGATATTCGACTCCGCTCCCGATCCCGCGCGACGGGGTTCGCGAGGGTGCGGGGCCTGCTTTTCGCTCGGGGCACGGACACACGTCTCCGTCGAGAACGCGACGACGCAGGAGATCCGCGTGACCCTCGATGGCGAACCGTCGGAGGCGCCCGTGACCAAGACGGCGGTCCGCAACCTCATCGGCAAGTCGCCTTTGACGGTGGAGGTGACGACCGTCCTTGATCTTCCCGTATCGCAGGGTTTCGGAATGTCAGCCGCCGGCGCGCTCTCGACGACGCTCGCCTTGGCCAAGGCCGTCGGGCTCACGAGGACGGACGCGGTGCACGCGGCGCACGAGGCGGAGGTGACGCTTCGCACTGGGCTTGGCGACGTGGTCGCCGCAACGCAAGGAGGGCTCGAGATGCGAAAGAAGCCGGGCCTTCCGCCATACGGAGCCGTGGACATCATCCCGTTCGACGGCGAGTTCGTGCTGGCGGTGGTCGGCGGCGAACTCCAGACGCGCGGCGTCCTTTCGAACCCCAAGATGCGTCTCGCCGTGAACGCGGCCGCGGAAAAGCACCTCGGGACGCTCTTCGATTCGCCCTCTATCGAGAACTTTTTTCGCCTCTCGAAGGCATTTGCCAGGGATTCGGGGTTACTCACGCCGATACTAAGGGAGGCGATAACGTCGGTCGAAGAGGCGCACGGGTGGGCGACGATGAGCATGCTCGGCAACAGCATATTCGCGGTCGGGCCCACCGAACGCGTGAGGGCCGCGCTCGAAAGTTTCGGCACGACCTACGTGACTGACGTCGACACGCGGGGAGCGCGGGTCGTCACGGAGATCGTGAGACCGCAGCTATGAGCCGCCGGTCTCGGCGACGCCGTTCGTGCGCCGGGTCTTGCCGGGATCGGCCGCTCGCCTCTACCGTTTGGGTCGGTTCTCCTTCCGGATCACGAGTTTCAAGCCCGACCAGGCCTCGTCGACGGCGCACACCTTGACGTCGACGAGCCCCAAGGGGAGGGCGACGTCGCGGACCACGTCCTCGGTCACGTCGGTCTCGACACCCGAGGCTTTCTTGGGCCACGAGACCCAAATGGGCGCCTCCGGCCGGATGACGCGCATGAGGCGCGGGAGGGCCGCCGCGAGGCGGGCTCGCCTCGAAACGAAAACATGGACGAGGTCGAGATTCTCTGCGGGGCGCGTCAACACTTGGACATCGGGCGGGAGTTTCCCCAAGGCCCGCCTGAAACCCGCCGGTTCGTCGACGAACATTATCCGGTGCCCGGGCTTCACCCCCAGTTTCTCAGGCAACGATCTCTTCGAGTAACCTGCCAGGAACATCGGGAGCATGTCTCGAACGCCTTGGATCGTGAAAAGCCCGCTATGATGTAACTTCTGCGCTCGCGGCGTGGAGGTCCCTACGGGCCGACGAGCTCGACTTTCAGCACCTTGTACGCGATCCCCTCAGCGCCCGCGAAGCCGGGCCCCACGACCACATGTTGAAGCTGCCAGTCCCCAGCCACTTTGTCATGTGCCTTCGTCACCACCTTGAACGGGCCAGGTTCCGGGGTGGCCATTGATGCTTCGAAAACGGTCCCGTCCGGTGCCGTGACTTTTTCGCCCATGTAGCCGATTGCAATGGGCGACGGACCCGCGATCGCAAAAATCAGCACGAAGGAGGCCCGGTCGTACCCGGCTCTCACACTGATCGTGTCGACAGGCGCGGCTGGGCCGTTCTCACGGTTCAAAGCACCGCCGAGCCGCCCATGCTGGAAAATGAGGTCTTGGGCGTAAGGGACCGCGACTTTACCCTGGAAACCGTGGCCGCGCGCGATCACCTGGAACTCGGCGTAGGTCTCGTGTTGGAACCTCGTCACCTCGCCTGCCGCCGCGTCGTACGTAAGGACGAAATGGTCACTCGCCCCGGTGAACTCCACTTCCGCCGTGGTCGCCGAGACCGAGATGACTTCGGCATCCACGGGGCGCGCTTCGAACGCGGTCTTCCACGTGTCGCCTAGGGTGAGCGGGAACTTCAACGGGTGGAACGGCGCGTCGTGCATGTCGAACGAAAGATCGGATTGCGACACCTCGCCTAGACCTGGAAGGTGCAAGACGAGGAGCTCGTCCGAGAACTCCTTCTCGGGCGACCCGACCATGTAATGCGAGTCCATCACGGCCGCGACGACGCGCGTCGTCTCGTAGCGGCCACCGAAGACGTCGGTGACGCGGATCCGCCACCAGTCCCCGACCCGAAAGACCGGCGGCGACGCCGTGGACGGGACCTCGTCGGGCACGTCCGGTGCCTCGGGCCGCGATTCGTCCGTCCCTTGCGTGTCCACGTCAAACGAGGTGGTCGCAACGTCCGACGGCCCCGTAGGAGTCGCACAGCCGGCAAGAAGCATCGCTAGCACGAGACCCAACGTGCCTCGCCGGTTCCTCATCTTTTTCCGACTCGTCGGTGGATACATAATCCTTATGGGTCCCCAGGCATTCGGGCCGCCCCGGGGTGCGTGGGATGGTGCATTCCAGGTCGCCCGATGGTCGGCCCCGCGCGGTCTCTTTTTCCTCACTGGGCCGTTCGCCACCATTTTGTAGGCGCCCACGTATGCACCGTCTCGTGGCCGCCCCAGTCAGGTACACCGTCTCGATGCCGAACCCGGACAACCACCTCTTCCACGTGAGGATGGAAGTCGACGAGGCGAGCTTGCCGTTGAGGGTCGCGATGCCGGTGTGGACCCCGGGCTCGTACACTCTGCGCGAGTACGCGCGTAACGTCCAATCGCTCGTCGCAACGGCCGCCGGGAAGCCGCTCCCGGTCGTCCAATTGGACAAGGCCACGTGGGAAGTAGCGGGAAGTGCCGTGCAAAAGGTGGCGCTCGAATACGACGTTTCGGCGCTCAACCTCGGCGTCCAGGGCGCGCACCTCGACCGCACCCACGGTTACTTCAACGGCGCCGCCGTCTTCCTGTTCGTCATCGGCGAGACCGGGCGGCCGGCCGAAGTCGAGATCAGGCACCCCGACGGGTGGCGAGTCTCCACCGGGCTTCCGCCGGGAGCCAAGGAAGGGCATTACCGGGCCGACGACTACGATCATCTCATCGACTGTCCCGTCGAGATCGGGACCCATCGGGTGCTCGGATTCGAATCCATGGGGGTCCCGCACAGGATCGCGCTCTACGGAAGGGGCAACCATTCCGAGGAGCGCCTTGCACGGGACATCAAGGCGATCGTCGACGCGGAGCTCGCGATATTCGGCTCGCCACCTTACGACGATTACACCTTCATCATACACCTCACCGACAGGCGCGGCGGCGGGTTGGAACACCGTAACTCCACGACGCTCAACGTGAACCGCACGTGTTTCCAACCGCAGAAGGACTACGAGACCTTCCTCTCGCTCGTTGCCCACGAGTTCTTCCACACGTGGAACGTGAAACGCATCCGTCCTGTGACCCTGGGCCCTTTCGACTACCTGAAGGAGAATTACACGCGCCTCCTTTGGGCGATGGAAGGGCTGACGAGTTATTACGATAGGCACGTGCTCGTTCGCGCAGGATTGTCAAAGCCCGAGAAGTACCTCGAATATCTCGCCGATGAGGTGAAGAAACTCCAGGACACCCCCGGGCGCAAGATGATGAACCTTGAGGATTCGAGCTTCAACGCGTGGGTGAAGCACTATCGCCCGGACGAGAACAGCGTGAACACCGCGGTGAGTTATTACCACAAGGGGGAACTCGTGGGCCTTCTTCTCGACCTCGAGATCCGGCGTGCGAGCTCCGGCGTAAGATCCCTCGACGACGTGTTTCGCATCCTGTGGGACCGCTTCGCGGTCAAGGGAAGAGGCATCGGAGAGCAGGATATCGAAGCCGCCTCAACGGAGGCGCTCGGGCACTCCACGAGGACGTTCTTCGACATGTACGTCCGGGGCACCGACGAGCTTGATTACAACGCAGCCTTGTCCGCGGCCGGCCTGGAATTGAAGGCGACCACCGAGAAACCAAAAGACGACGACGCGCGCCCGCGACCGATAGGGGCGAAGGACGAAAAGACGCCCCGCGGCTACCTAGGCGTGAAACTCAAGGGCGAAGATGGGAAGGCGCTCATCGAGTCCGTCCTCACTGGAAGCGCCGCCGAAGGAGCCGGACTGAGTCCCGGCGACGAGATCCTGGCCGTGAACGACTTGCGCGTCACGGACAAGACGCTCGCTGACAGGATCACCGAGTACGCCGCCGGACATGCGGTGGAGGTCAGGTTCTTCCGTCGCGACGAGCTTCTCGGCGCAAAAGTGGTCCTCGGCGAACGACCTCCGGACAAGTACAAGATCGTGAAACGGAAAGACGCGGACGCGACAGCCAAGGCGATCTACGCGCAGTGGCTGCACGAACCGTTCGACAAACCGAAAACGAAGGATGAAGACGAGGCGTGACCGCGGGCCCCGCCGCCACCGTGCGCCCACGGCAGAGGGCAATACGTGGCGTCGACACTTTCCAAGGGCGACGCGTGCGTGTTGGCCTAACTGAAACTCGGGTCGAACGCCGGTTTGGGCGTCTCGCGCTTGACCGGCCCCTCGAGCTGTATTTCGCTCACCGTCGCGAGGGGGATCATTCGCACCCCTTCCTTGCCTTCGATGACGATGTGCTCGCTCGATCCCAATACCTGGATGCCGTTGAAGACGCCCTTGTCGCTGATGCACGTGAGGACCCCATCCACCACGTAGCGGCGCTCGACCTTGATCTTGTCCCCAAGGTACACGGAGCGCGGCTCCACGGGCCCGGCGTTTTGCGTCTTCTTCCTCGCGTGCTTCAACGATTCACCGGACAGTGGTGGGCCTTCGAGGGTTATCAGCCCACTCCAAGGAGTCAATAAGCGTTAGGCCTAAGGGGCCCTTGGGGCCCCGAGAGCGCGGCGCGCCACGGGGGTCGCGTCATCCCGACCCCGCAAGACTCGCACAGGGGCAACGGGGAGGCAAGGCGAAGAATTCCCAAAGGGCCCGCCGGCCGTGGACATGTTCAACGGCGCCTCTTGGCCCCGCGCGAGGGCCTCGCCTCGCAGATTGGCCGCTACTACGTCGGCCACGTTTATACGCCCCAAGTCGTTGGCCCGCCGTGGACCTGCTTCCCGTCGGCGTTCCCGCGATGACCACGCTCCTGTTCATCTTCGCCGCCCTTGTGCTCACGGAGGCTCGCAACTACCCGCGCGCCTACAGCTACGGCACGATAGCGCTCATCGTCTTCTTCGGCCAATCGTTCTCCGCGTTGTTCTTCGGAGGCGACCCGGTGAGCGCCCAACTCGCCGTCGACGTCGATGACCTACTCGCCTTCAAGGTCTGGTGGACGCCGCTTTCGTACATGTTCCTCCACTTGGATTTCCTCCACCTCTTCGGAAACATCTTCATCCTGCTCTCCATCGGCCCGCTTCTTGAATCGCGCATCGGCGCCCGAAGGTTCGCCGCGATATTCTTCGCGGCGGGCGTCATCGTGCCCGCGGTGACGGCCGTCCTCGCTGTCGTGACGGCGGAGTCCATCTTCTCGGCCCCCGCGGTCGGGGCGTCAGGCGCCGTCTTCGGGGTACTAGCGACGTTTGCGACCCTCTATCCGAACGAGCGTGTGCCCGTCATCCTCCTTTTCTTCGTGGTGTGGCTTCCCGCGCAGATCGTCTTCAGCATGTACATCGCCTTCAACCTCATCTATGCCCTCGGGTCGACGAGCATCGGGTGGTGGGGCCACTTCGCCGGCGCTGCGGTCGGGATAGCGGCCGTGCCGCTTCTCAACCGTTATCGGAAAGCGGGAAGCGCCCCGGCGGTAGAGATCAACCCATCAGACCTCGAACCGCTCGCGACGACGCCGACCCTGAAAAGCATACTCGGGCACCTGCGGGATGTCTCGAAGAACGAGACGCGCGATGACGCCGTGTTCCGTGCCGCTTGGCTGGAGCGTTTCATCGAACGCGCGAAGTGCCCGAAATGTGGGAAGACGTTGGAACTCGGGGCGGGCGGGATCACGTCCGACTGTGGGTACTCGCTTCCGGACAAGGGAAAGGCCGCCCCGGACTCGGTTTGATCGAGTACACGGTTACGCGCCCGTTTGACACGTCGCGTGTGACGTCGGTCTCACCTAACGTCCTCCGGCATCATGGCGTCCGACCGGTCTCTTCGCCGTCATGCCGATTTTCTAAACCTCACAACGCCCGCGACGGTGGCGCCCTCCAATCGAGGCCCACGGTGCGGTGGCCGATCTTCGGGATGATGAAGCCGGCCCGCTTGTGCTGGCTCCGGTTCAACAACGCCGCGACACGGGAGACCGTCTCGACGTCCTCGCCCGTCTTCTTCGAGATATCCTCGAAGGACATCTGGAGTTCCAGTCCATAGAGCACCTTGTCGAGCCTCGTGTAGCTCATGCCAAGGTCCTTCTCATCGGTCTGGCCGGGGAAGAGCCCGGCCGACGGGCGCTTCGAGACTAGCCGGGCCGGCAGGCGGTAGAAGGTTGCAAGGTCCACCACCTGGGTCTTGTAGAGGTCGCCGATCGGGTGGATGTCGGCGGCGCCGTCACCGAACTTCGTGAAATACCCCGTGAGCAGTTCCGATTTGTTGCTCGTCCCCGCGACGAGCCCTTTGGCGCTCGCCGCCCTCGCGTAGAGGACGGCCATCCGGACGCGCGGCGCGATGTTGAGGCCGGCCCCTTCACTAAGAGATTTTCCAAGGAGGTGCGCGGCCGCTGAGACCGGTGCCGAGATGTCGAGCGTCTCTAGTTTGATCCCGGCCGCTTTCGCCGACAGTACCGCGTCCTTGGCGTCCGTAGAACCGGGCCCGTTCGGCAGGAACACGCCCAAGACCTTCGAGGGCCCGAGGCACTCCGCCGCGATCTTCGCCACCAGCGCCGAATCGATCCCCCCCGAAAGGCCGACGACGACGCGCCGTGCCGCGCTTTTCGAGAAGTAGTCGCCCAGGAAGGCTTCGATGACCATCGCCGTCTCGCCGGCGTCTATCTTCGGGGCAAGTGTGACCATGTCCGGGAAGCGCTTATATCGAGTGCCCAATATGTAGTTTGTTTAGGATGAATAGCGAAGTGCGCGCGGCATTGAACCAGGTGACGCCCCTACTTGCCGAGAAGGAACACAACCTCGCGTTGATGGAGAAGAAAGTGTCGGCGACGAACGCCGACCTCCACGTCTTCCCAGAGCTCTTCCTCACCGGTTATTACAACCGGGACCTGTTCAAGACACTCGCCGAGCCGCTCGACGGGCCATCGGTCACCCGGGTCCTAAGACTCGCCAAGCGCACCCGTTCCCACATCGTCTTTGGCATGCCGCGCCTCTCGCGAACGGGCGACATCCACAACGCGGCCGTCATCGCTGGTCCCGACGGGCTCGTCGGCCATTACGACAAGCTCTACTTGCCGACTTTCAACATGTTCGAGGAGTCCATCCATTTCGCGCCGGGAAAGTCCCTCCCGGTCTTCGAAACGCCCCTCGGCCGTATCGGTCTTTGCATCTGCTACGACCTTTTCTTCCCCGAAGTGACGAAGACGCTGGCACTCAATGGCGCCGAGATCATCGCATGCATATCGGCTAGCCCCAACACGTCGCGACGCTTCTTCGAAGCCGTGTTCCCGGCGCGTTCGCTCGAGACCACGACCTTCCTTCTCTACACCAACCTCGTGGGACCGCAGGACACGATCCCCTTCTGGGGCGGAGCGACCGCGTATGGGCCCCGTGGAAACGAGCTTCTCAAGCCCGTGAATTTCAAGGAGCGCACCGCCGTCGTGGACCTCGACGCGGCGGATCTCGACATCGCAAGGGGAAGACGACCGCTGTTACGGGACACGCGGCAGGCTTTCTTCTATCCTCTGGCGGACCCCGATAAGAGCCGTTGAGTATTTCGCGAGGCGGCGCCACCACTTTGCGGGTCGTGCCAAAGGAGCGGCGGGTCATGAGTTCGCCGTCGATCGTCGGTCGGATGGTCGCGGCGCCTAGAGCGGATCGGCCACCCAAAAGGCATTGAAGAAGTTGGCCGATGCCACCCTATGCGACTTCGCCTCGGCCATAGCCCGGACGCCGACGACGCCTTCCTGTTCTACGGCATGGTGCACGGGAAGGTGGACACGCGTGGCCTCGAGTTCGAGCACGTGTTGGCCGACATCGAGACCCTCAACAAGCGGGCGGCCTCTGGCGAATTGGAGATCACCGCCATGTCGCTGCATGCTTACGGCCACTTCTTCGACAAGTACGCGATCCTCCCACATGGAGCGAGCATCGGCGACGGCTACGGCCCCCTGGTCGTTTCGCTGTCGTCCATGGGCCTCGATGAACTTCCGCACCGCAAGATCGCGATCCCCGGTGAACTCACCACGGCGCACCTTGCACTGCAACTTGCGATCGGCAAGTACGCGTACGAGGTCGTGGAGTTCGACCGGATATTCGCGGGGCTACGCGCCGGGGCTTACGACGCCGGTCTCATCATCCACGAGGGCCAGCTCACCTACGACGAATTGGGGTTCAAGAAGGTCGTTGACCTTGGCGAGTGGTGGAAGCGCGAGACGGGCCTGCCACTGCCGCTTGGACTGAATTGCGTCCGGCGCGACCTTGGACGGGAGACGATGGAGAAAGTCGCTCTTGTCCTCAAGGACAGCATCGATTACGGCCTCGCGAACCGGAAGGAGGCGCTCGGCTACGCCGCCCGCTTCGGCCGCGGCACCGGGCCCGAAACGCTCGACCGGTTCGTCTCCATGTACGTGTCGCCTCGAAGCCTCTATGCGACCCACAGGGAACGTAGCGCCGTCCGCATGCTCTTGGAACGTGCGCACAAAGCAGGACTCCTGCCACGCATCCCCCACGCTACGTATGTGAATCTTTCCCCTTAGCGTCCACAAGCGGCGGCCTCCGCGCAGTCAACGAGGGTAGGCCGGTCCGGCCCGGGCTTCGCCTTGGTCCGTGCGATCCGTGAGGTGCGCGTCGAAACGTCTCGTCCAATCGCGTTTCCCATAGGTCTCTTCCCGTCGCGTTTCCTATTGTCCACCTAAGCGGTGCCGCGGCCATCTTGCGGCGTACGGTCTGTCCCTGCGAAGACGTTTTAAGGGCCCCCCCCGTACCATCAAAGCATCCATGCAAAAGGCAACGCTCGGCGTCCAAACGAACATTTCCGACGTCGTGGCAAAGGCGGTCCGAGGTGAGCGGCTGTCCTTGGACGAGTGCGCGACGCTCATGGAGGGTAACGACCTCATGGAGCTTGCCGCCGGGGCCGACACGGTGCGAAGGAAGCGGCATGGGAACGTCGTCCACTACAGGAACGACCTGAACATCAACCACACGAACGTCTGCGTCGCCTCATGCGGCTTCTGCGCGTTCTACCGATCGCCGGGCGAGGCGGGCGGGTACACGTTCTCGGTGCCCGAGATCCTCGAGAAGGCGAGGGCGGCGACGGCAATGGGGGTGCACGAGTGGCACATCGTGGGTGGGCTTCACCCCGACCTCGGCATCGAGTACTTCGAAGAGATGTTCCGCGGCCTCAAGGCGGTGAACCCCCGTGGCTTCATCGAGGCCCTCACCGCCGTCGAGATCGATTACATCGCGAAGAAGGAGAAGAGCTCGGTGCGGGAGACGCTCGAAAGACTCAAGGCCGCCGGGCTCGACATGCTGCCCGGTGGCGGCGCCGAGGTGTTCGACGCGGAGGCGCGCGTGCGGATGCAGGCGACGAAGATCGGCGCCGATCGATGGCTTGCCGTCCACGAGGAGGCCCACCGACTCGGCATACCCACCAACGCGACGATGCTCTACGGGCACGTCGAAGATCCGCGCGAGAGGGCCCACCACATGGGGCGCGTTCGCGCTCTCCAGGACAAGACCGGCGGGTTCCTCGCGTTCGTCCCACTGGCTTTCAATCCTGACAACACCGCCCTCGCAGCCGAGCACCACCTCCATGGGGCGACGGGGGTGCTCGACATGAAGGTCGTCGCGGCGTCGCGCCTGTTCTTTGACAACGTCGCCCACGTGAAACTCCCGTGGGTTACGGTCGGGAAAAGGGTCGCGCAGATTAGCCTCACTTTCGGCGTGGACGACATCGGGGGAAGTGCTTTCGAGGAGCGCATCCTTGAAGCGGCCGGCGGGAAGACGTGGCAGTATGTGACGACCAGCGACCTCCCGTCGTTGATTTGCGACGCCGGCTTCGAGCCGGCCCTCACGAACAGCGATTACTCCAGAGGGGAACCGGTTGCGGCACGCTGAACCACCGCGGGCGGCAGGGGCCGCTGGAAACGAGCGGGGGCGTGAAGGGGCGCCGCCGCTACGCCTCGGCGCCATCGAGTTCTACAATTCGCTCCCCGTGTACCAGGGGATCTATTCGGGAGCCGTGACGCTCCCGCGCGGGACCGAGATCGTGAAAGGGATCCCATCGGAGATGAACCGTGGCGTCCTCGCGGGGACGCTCGACATCGCCCCCGTCTCGTCGATCGAGTACGCACGCCACGCCTCCGAACTCGTGGCCTTGCCGGGCCTCTCCATCAACTCCCACGGCTTCGCAAACAGCGTGAACCTCGTCTCGGCGCTGCCCCTTGCCGCGTTGGACGGCAAGCGCATAAGGATCACGTCCGCCTCCGCCTCGTCCGACCTGCTCCTTCGGATACTGCTCGAGGAGCGCTTCGGGGTCAAGGCGGAGTTGACCAAAGGCATCGCCCGCCTCGATGCGATCGGACGCGATTACGAGGCGTGCCTTCTCATCGGTGACGAGAGCATGCACGCGTTGAGGACGCACCCGAGGCTCCTCCGCTTCGACCTTGGCGCCCAGTGGCGGGACCACACCGGCCACCCGATGGTGTTCGCAATCTGGGTGGCGCACCGCGAGATCGCCGAGACCCGGGGAAGCGACGTCGAGGCCGTGCGGGCCGCACTCCTTGAGTCGCGCGCCTGGGGCCTAAAGAACAAGGACGCGGTCGTTTTCGAGGCTCAACGGGCAAGCGGGTTCTCCGCAGTCGAGCTCGAAGCTTATTTCAGGGACCTGAACTACGATCTCGACGGCGACAAGATCCAAGGGCTCCGAGCATTCTACGAGGCGGCCCTGCTTCGCGGCGAGATCCCCGAGATGCCCCGACTTCCCAAACCGGAGGCGCCCCGTTGGAAGTGAACACCATCCTGAAGCGCGCCGCCGACGGCTCGCGTATCGAAGACGACGAGGCGCTCCTCGTCTACGAGAAAGCGACGCTCTCGGAACTTGGAAAGGCAGCCAACAGAGCGAGGATGCGGAAAGTCCCCGGGCCCCGCGTCACCTTCGTGATCGACCGCAACATCAACTACACGAACGCGTGCAACGCCTACTGCACGTTCTGCGCCTTCTACCGGCGGCCCGGCGAGAAGGACGTGTATGTGCTCCCGGACGAGGAGATACTCACGAAAGTCGGGGAACTCGTCGCAATAGGCGGCACGCAGGTGCTCCTTCAAGGCGGGCTCAACCCCGAGCTCGGCCTCGATCATGCCGTCCACCTGATGCGGACCGTCCACCAAGCGTTTCCCCAAGTGGACCTTCACAGTTTCACGGCCACGGAGATCGAGCACTACGCGAAGATGTCCGGCCTCTCCACGCTGGAGGTCCTACGGGCCCTGAAGGACGCGGGACTCAAGAGCCTCCCCGGCGGGGGTGCGGAGATATTAGTGAAGCGTGTGCGCGACCGCGTCAGTCCCCTGAAGACGACGGCCGACGCGTGGGCGCGCATCATGCGGGAGGCGCAAAGCCTTGGGATGCCGACGACCGCCACCATGATGTACGGGATGGTCGAGACGCGTCGCGAACGCATCGAACACCTTCGGCTCCTACGCGAGATCCAGGACGAGCGCCACGGCTTCACGGCTTTCATACCATGGTCCTTCCAAAACGACGGCGCCGCACCACTCAAGGCCGATCAAGCGACGTCCGATCAATACCTTCGCCTCATCGCCCTTTCCCGCCTGTACCTCGACAACTTCGACCACGTCCAAAGCGGTTGGGTCACCGAAGGCGAGAAGACCGCCCAGATAGCGCTTCACATGGGGGCCGACGACTGGGGAGGGATACTCATGGAGGAGAACGTGATAAGCGCGGCCGGCACGCGCTTCACGATGACGCCCGAATGGTCACGCTACCTCATCAACGACGCCGGGTTCGAAGCCGCCCAGCGGAACACCTACTACCGGACCTTGAAGGCCTTCGAGCGGCTCCATCGCGCCCCGAAGCGGACGCCGGCGCCAGACCTGCTCATCCCTGGCGCTCCTCTCGGAGCCTCGCCCTGACCTGGTCGCGCATGGTTTTTTCGTGGGCCTTCCTTTCGCGGCCCGTCCGCATCGCCCCGCCGATGACGTTCCCCTCGAAGACGAGTAGCGTCAAGAGGAAGGCAAGCGGGTACGCGGCAAGGATCGTGAGGGAGGCCTCGCGCACCGCGTAGCCGGCGAGGAAATAGAATATCGTCCCGAGGACAAGCCACGCGGGAAGGAAGAGGAACGCCCGGCGCGTCTCGCTCAAGCCTTTCACCGTGTCACCGGGTGAGCGGGCGAACCTCTTGACGCGCCCCGTGATGACGACGGCCAGTATGAAGCCGACGCCGAGGCTGCCGAGGATAACGGGGTACAGCTCGATCTTCAAGAGCGTCTCGACCGCGATGGTCATCCCGGCCGAGATCCCGAACCAAAAGGGGAAGAAGAGGTACGGGCGGGCCCCGCGCGGGATGCGCGGCACGTACTCGAGCACGCCGGCCGAGAGCGCCGGGGGCCCGAACAATCGCCAAGCGACGACGACCGCGATGAGGAAACCCGCGAGCACCCCAGCGTAAAGCTGCAGATCGGGAGCGACTTGGGGGAGGCCGGCGATGAGACCTCCGGCGACCACCGCGAGGATCGGCCCGAGGATCAGAATCGTCGCGATGGAGGCGTAAGAGCGCAGTTGCGGCGCGACACGGGGGATCCGTTCGACCGGGATCCGCCCAGTCTTCGGGAGGCCGAAAACCTTGTAAGCGACGCCGAAACCTATCAGAATCGATAGGAAGAACGCCGCGAGCGCGCCGTAATCGCCGGCGGTCACGACCTGGGTGATGGCGATCCCCAGGACGAAGAAAAGTACGAGCGCGATGAGAAGCCCGGCCGGAAGAAAAAGCGCCGGTTTTCTTTCGGGCGGGATGTTAGGGAGGAGTGCCTTGACAGCCCGCGTGTCGGGGAGGCCGAAAAGCAACGTGGCTATGACGCCCGCCACAACGAGTGCGACTGCAATCGCGCCGATCGCAACGTAGTCGGGGTGCACGGGGCCGCCGGTAAGGAGGATCCCGGCGATGACGTAGGCGATGGCCGTGAGGACCAAGAAGCCGGGGATGAAAAGGGCGCGTCGACGATCCGGCGTGATCTTCGGGAGGTTCTTTCGCAGGAGATCGCGGGGATCCGTGGCGAACCTTGGCAACCCCACGAGGACGTAACCGATTCCCACCGCCGGCGGCAACGAGACGACGAACGCGATGATGAGGTCCTGCGTGAGGACGCCGACGATCGGGAGCAACACGAGGTATGCGGCGGCGATGAGCGGGAGGAAGAGGAGGTTACGCCGGGCTTGGGGGATCTTCTTGAGAACGGGGACCGGGGAAGCGGAAGCCATGCGGGTCTGCCCCGCTACTCGCGCGCCTTGGCCAGGTACTGCGCGGGGACATCCTCGGTGATGTACACGGTCTTGCCGGCCTGCTTGATGACCACGCCGCTCTTCACCGCCTCCTGCGCGTTTATCTCAAGGATGATGGGGGCCTCGACCCGGCGTTGGCCCGCCTCCATCGCGAGCTCGAACGTCCCCGAAAGGTGCACCATCTTCCTGTCCGTCGGTTGGAGGCCGCGCTCGAGCACCATGTCAAGCTCCTCCTCCGTCACGGGGTAGAAGAGCTTCTCGGGGATGTCGTCGGTCGGAAGGTCGAGGTCGACATCGACGCTGTGCCCGTAAGTCGCCCGGATGCGGTCGTCCTCGTACTGGTATCGCCCTTTCGTGTCCGTCTCCACGATCGCCTCCACATGGTGGGGTTTCAACCAATGGAGCCTGTCCTTCTGGCGACGGATCTGTGCCACGAAGTCATGCACGTCTACCCAACCGTGCTCGTCCATGGAGACGCCGAACCTGTCGGGGAAATGCCGGAGCACGCCGGCCATGATGCGGCCGATGCGGTTCAGTTCGTGCTCGTTCATCAGGAACTTGCCCTCGGCGCCGCAGGCGGGGCACTTCTCTCCCCTGTAGTAGCCGTCCGTGGCGCACTCTCGTAGCATCAGAACCAAGGCGGATAATGGGTGTTCCTTAATAACCATTTTCCAACGCTCGTTGCGGTCCCGCAGGCGTGAAAGGGGCGTGGGCCTCTCTTGGCGCAACGGTCATGAGCGAAGGATGCGTATGCGCGAGTGTGGAAGCCCAGAGGACGCGTGAAGCCGCCAAACGCAACGCCGCACAGCGGGCGTGCGAGCTTCTTCGCGACGGGATGACCGTCGGTCTCGGTACGGGGTCGACCGCCGAGCACGCGGTGAAACGCATCGGCGAACTCGTCGCCAAGGGGATGCGGTTGCGATGCGTCCCGACCTCGGAGGCCACGATGACACTTGCGCGTCACCTCGAGATCCCGCTCGTCGCCCTCGACGATGTGGAAAGGATCGACGTGACGATCGACGGTGCCGACGAAGTGGACCCACGCTTCGACCTCATCAAGGGGCTTGGAGGCGCGTTGCTACGCGAGAAGATCGTGGCGGCGGTGAGTCGGGAAGAGGTGATAATCGTCGACGAGGACAAATTGGTCTCACGCCTCTGTGAGAAAGCACCCGTGCCCGTCGAGGTACTGCGTTTCGGTCGGAAGACCGCGGAGGCCGGCTTGAGAAAAATGGGCGCCGAACCGAGACTCCGGTCGAAGGGCGGCGAGACCTTCGTTTCGGACAATGGCAACCACATCCTCGATTGCCGCTTCGAACGGATATCCGACCCGGCCCTCCTCGAAAAAGAGATCAACGCAATCCCGGGAGTCGTCGAGAACGGTTTGTTCATCGGCCTTGCGACCAAGGTGGTCGTGGGCAATGAAACCGGCGCACGCCTCCTGGAAAGGAAGGTCTGATGCGGCGAGGCCGCGGGCGGCGACCCGAAAACGAGGGGCCGGACATCGAGACACGCTTGGGTGGGCCAAGTTCTATAACGGGGTACAAGTTTTCCGGGCGCGCTTTTTCGCGCCCCCGGCGCGAAAAAGGGTGCGCGCACGTAGTCTAGCGGTAGGACTGAGGCTTCCCAAGCCTTTAGCCCGGGTTCGAATCCCGGCGTGCGCACTAGGCCGATGCTCAAAGTACTTGACCCCATCCTCGGCGCTGCAAGGCGGGCGCTTGAAGAATCGATGATGCGCGAGATCAAGCGGTTCGGTGTGCCGCGCCACGTCGCCATCATCATGGACGGGAACCGTCGGTGGGCAAAGCAGATGGGGCTCACGCCTAACGACGGGCACAAGTACGGCGTCGATACGCTGGAGAACGTCCTCGAATGGTGCCTCGATGTGGACGTGAAGTACCTGACCGTGTACGCTTTCAGTACGGAGAATTTCAGCCGCGATTCGGTGGAGGTCCAGCACCTCATGCGTCTTTTCGAGGACAATTTCCGGCGCATGGCGGATGACGCGCGCGTGCACAAGAACAGGGTGAGGATACGTGCAATCGGGCAGACGGAGCTCCTCCCCCCTTCGGTCCAGGACGCGATCAAGTGCGCCGAGTCGCGGACCGGTCAATACGATTCGTACTTCTACAATGTGGCGGTCGCCTACGGCGGTCGGCAGGAGATCATCCGGGCCATCCAATCGATCGCCGGCGAGGTGAAATCGGGGCGTCTTGCGGTCGGAGACATAGACGAGTCGGCGGTCGCGAAGCGCCTTTACACGTCGGAGCTTCCGGATCCCGATTTGATCCTGAGGACGAGCGGCGAGGAGCGCATCAGCAATTTCCTCTTGTGGCAGATAGCGTACGCCGAACTCTATTTCGCGGATATCCTCTGGCCGGGTTTCCGGAAGTTGGATTTCCTTCGCGCGATCCGCTCGTATCAGCGCCGCAAGCGCCGTTTCGGCTCGTGAGGCCGCGCGGGACATCCTCATGGAATCCCCGGCGGCGGGGCCCGGATCCCAAAACCGCTTAATGGCCGAGCGGGATTGTGCCCGTGGATGTCCAAGGTAGCTCTTGTGACGGGTGCGTCGCGAGGAATCGGCCAGGCGACGGCCGCGCGGCTCGCAGTCGACGGCTTCGACGTCTGCGCCGGGTTCTTGCAGGATGGGGTTGGGGCGTTGCGGACGGCGGAACTTGTTCGTTCCGCCGGTCGTCGCGCGCACACGGTGCAGGGGGACGTTTCCCACCCGGAGACCGCCCGTTCCATCATCGACTCTTGCGTTTCCACGCTTGGCCGGCTTGACGTCTTGGTGAACAACGCCGGCGTATACCCGCGCTCGAGGCTTTCCGAGGCGCGCGACGCGCTTTGGCGCTCGACAATAGACTCCAACCTCTCATCCATGTATTACTGCGCGAGCCGCGCGGCGCCTTTGATGGCCAAGGCGGGCGGCGGACGGATCGTGAATCTCTCATCGATCCTTGGGTCCATGGGGACGACACAGGGCGCCCATTATGCTGCATCGAAGGCGGGCGTCCAGGGACTGACGAAGGCGCTCGCCAAGGAACTCGCGCCGTCGAACATCCTTGTCAACGCGATAGCGCCCGGCGCCATCGAGACCGATATCCTGAAAGCGGACACGCCGAAGGTGCGTGAATGGCGTAAGCGCGTGATCCCGCTACAACGCGTCGGGCGGCCCGAGGAGGTGGCTTCGGTCGTGTCGTTCTTGGCATCACCGAAATCGTCGTACATAACGGGCCAGATAATACACGTGAACGGCGGCCATTTCGTGGGATGAGGGCCCGTGGTGGCGCAGGTGCGACGTGCGACGGGGCCCTTTTGCCGAGGTGGGCCTGGCGCCGCTCAGCGAGGCGTCCTTTCGACAAGCCTTAATCCCAAAGTTGCTGTAGCCCTTGTGTGAGCGGCGGTCTGAGGCGCGACCTTTCCAGAATCGACGCCGTCGCCGTCATCGTCGGGACGATGATCGGGTCGGGTATCTTCCTAGGCCCCGAGATAATCGCCCAGGCGGTCCCGGGCTCGGCGACGATCATCCTCGTCTGGCTTGTGGCGGGCGTCCTCATCTTCTTCGGGGCGTTGACGCATGCCGAACTCGGTGCGGCGCAACCGGAATCCGGGGGTGGCTACGTGTTCCTTCGCGAAGCGTACGGCCCGTTCTGGGGTTTTCTAGTCGGGTGGTCGCAGCTCACGGTGACGAAGACTGGGTCCATCGCGGCGCTCGCGGTCGCGTTCGCCACGTTCCTTCGCGAACTCGTCGGTCTGAGCGATGTCCTGTTCCTGACGCTTCCCGTGGGGCTCATCGTCGTCCTGTCCGTCCTCAACTACGTCGGCGTGAAGTACGGCGGGATGTTCCAGACCCTCACGACATCGCTCAAGGTGATCGCGATAATCGCGCTCATCGTGTTCGGGCTCGCCGTCGCCGCGGGCGGTCGTTCGTTCGACCCGGTGTTTCCGACCGTCACCGGACTCCCCCTGGTCATCGCGTTCGGGGCAAGCCTCATACCGGCGCTCTGGGCGTATGACGGGTGGGTGAACGTGACGCAGGTCGCTGAAGAAGTGCGCGATCCCCAGAAGAACGTGCCTTTCGCTCTTGTCGCCGGCACGGCGCTCGTCGTCGGTCTCTACGTCCTCACGAACCTCGCGTACATCGGCACCGTAGGGATAGCGGGTTTCTCGGCGACCGATGCGACCCAATCCGCGGGTAGGAGCATCGCCGCCGCGGCGGGGCTTGCGGCGTTCGGTCCCCAAGGTGCCCAACTCATCATCCTCGCAGTACTCGTGTCCGTCCTTGGGACGACGAACGCCGTCATCCTCTCAGGCCCCCGCATATATTACGCGATGAGCAGGGACGGCCTCTTCTTCAAGAACGTCGGGGCGACGCATGAAAAGTTCGGCACCCCGGGAGCCGCCATCATCCTGCAGATGGTGCTCGCGTCGATCCTTGCCCTCTCCGGGACTTTCACCCAGCTCATCACGTACGTGATCTTCACCTCGTGGGTGTTCTACGCGATGACCGGGTACGCCGTCATAGTGATGCGCCGGAAACGGCCCGACATGGTCAGGCCTTTCCGCGTTCCGGGTTACCCTTGGGTGCCGCTCGCCTTCGTCCTGCTCTCGGTATTCTTCGTCATCGCGTCCGTCATCGCCCAGCCCCGCGAGTCGGCCATCGGCGCCGTGATCGTCCTTACGGGTGTTCCTGCATACCTCTACTGGAGGCGCAAGGCTGACAAGGGCGAACGGGTCGTCGAAGTCGTCCTGAAAGAGACCGATCCCGGCTCACCGAACGCCTGAACGGTCGAGGTCCTCGACGAGGACGTACGTCAACGTCCCGTCCGGCGTCTGCCCCTTGTCCAAGGTCATAGTGACGAGGATGGATGTCGTCTTGTCCTTCTGGAGCGGGTACGTGAACTCGTAGATGAGCGCATTGTTAATAGCGACGACCGGGTAGGTGGTCCCGTTGGCCAACTTCCCTTGCGGCGGTTCCATGAGGATGTCGAGGCGCGAATAATCGCCAACGGGGAGCTTGACACCCTTCGCGATGAGGAACGGTTCCTGTCCGACCTTCCCGAGAAGATCCACGGTGTCTAGCACGGGGTCGAGGGTACGGGGGTTCTCGCCCTGCGGTTTGCCCCGGACAGTGCGGAGGGTTATCTTCAGTTCCTCGAAATCGGCGAACGCGTCCGCCTCACTGACGGCCGCAAAAACGTCGAGGCTCGCGAAGGCCTCGAGGCAGCCGGCCGAGGAGACGGCGACCAACGCCACCACCGGCATGACCATTATCTGTCGCGAAAAGGCGATCCGGCGAAACCTCAAGCCTCTGGTCCGATCCGTCATCGCACCCGCAACAAACACAACCCTTGAAGCCTTTTCCATATTCGACGCGACTCCTTGGAGGGACCGCAAACGCTCAAATAGGGGAAGGGCATTCTCGCAATCCCCTTTTCAAGTGACCCATGGGGCTTAGGCGCCCCGAGGCCACTGCGAGAAGAGCACGTCGAAGGAGTCAGAGCATGAAGAACAAGAAAACCAACGAAGTGCTCCTTCAGACCCTCGAGGAACTCAAAAAGACCTCCCGGGAGAAGGACGCCCCCATCTGGCGAGACGTTGCTGACAGGCTGGAGGCCCCCGCATCGCGCTGGGCCTACGTGAACGTCAGCAAGATCGAAAGGAACGCAAACCAAGGCGAGACCGCCCTGGTCCCCGGAAAGCTTCTGGCGTCCGGTGAACTCAAGAAACGGATAGACGTCGCCGCTTGGGCCTTCAGCGAAGAGGCGCGGCGCAAAGTCTCCGCGGCGGGCGGGAAATGCTATTCCATAAGCGACATCCTCAGGCACAACCCTGACGGGAAGAACGTAAGGATCGTGGTCTGATGGCCGATGTGACGGTCATCGACGCCGCGGGTTGTGTAGCGGGACGGCTCGCCACCAACCTCGCGAAGCGATTGAGGAAAGGCGAGGAGATAGTGGTCTTGAACGCCGAGAAGGCGATCATGTCCGGAAGCACGGATTACCTCATCGGCGAATTCGAGCACCGCCGCGACCAAGGGACGCAGCGCAAAGGGCCCTTCTACCCGAGGATGCCCGACCAGATCCTGAAGCGGGTGGTGCGCGGCATGGTCAACTACCAGAAGCCGCAAGGCCGAGCCGCGTTGAAGCGGTTGAAAGTCTACATCGGCGTGCCGGACGAATTCGCCAAGGCGACGCCGGAGATCGTGACGAACGCGAAGCGGACGCCCGAGAAGTTCCTGACGCTTGGAGCGATCTCGCAAGAACTCGGCGGGAGATTCTGATCCCATGAAGGTCGTCAACACCAGCGGAAAAAGGAAGAAGGCGGTCGCAAGGGCCACCGTGAAGGCGGGCGCAGGCCGTGTCCGGGTCAACAACCAACCCGTAGAGATCTACCAACCGAGCCTTGCCCGCGAGAAGATCATGGAGCCGCTGGCGCTCGCCCCGAACAGGGCCGAGAAGGTGGACATCGACGTCGCGGTCAACGGTGGCGGCATCTTCGGCCAAGCCGAGGCCGTGAGGACAGCCATCGCGCGCGGCATCGTGGAGTTCTTCAACGACGACAAGTTGAAGGAACTCTACCTCGGCCACGACCGGTCGCTCCTCGTGAACGATCCACGACGCAAGGAAGCGAAGCACCCGTTGGGCCGCGGCGCAAGAAAGCACTGGCAGAAGTCGTACAGGTGAAAAAGCGATGATGATACCGATCCGTTGCTTCTCGTGCGGACGCGTCGTAGCGTCCGACTTCGAGAAGTACAGGGAGCGAACGGGCGCCGGGGAAGACCCAAAGAAGGTCTTGGACGAACTCGGCGTCGACCGGTACTGCTGCCGACGCATGATAGTGACGCAGCCGGACATCATCGACGACGTGATACCGTACAGCTAGGACCATCGGACGGGCGGGAGATCGCCCGGTTCTATCCTTTCCGAACGATGAGCCCGGGCTCCGCCCGCCTGTACCCGTACGTCGTGCCCCGTCGCGACCGCTAAGGCTTATTACTCGCGTTCGCTTTCCGCGAACGCTTGGGCGCCTTGTGGACTCGCCGCCGGCTCGTCCACCGCGCGGGCGGAAACAGCGGTTTCCGCCGCGCAGCGGACACCCCGTGTCCGCTTGCGCCTCGCGTCAAGGTAATGGGTTCGGATTGGCTTCAGGCCAATCCTCAGGCGCTCGCGCACTTCGGGTGCGCGGCGCCGACGACTCGCGCAGGCCGTCGCGGCCAAGGGTCAAATACTCGGATTCGGCTACGCCGAATCCTCGGGGCCTAGGTGACTCGCCTTCGGGTTCGCCACCTGGCCCTCGGCTCCACCGCCGTGGAGCCTCGGGTCTGTGGGGTAGCCTGGTTATCCTAGGTGGTTCGGGACCACTTGACTCCGATTCAAATTCGGACAGACCCATCGTCGATAATAGGAGCGATATGCTCCACTCCCCCCGAAAAACGTGGGGGGAGTGCCACATTTCGTCCCTTCTGGCGATCGATTCGCCGTGCTTCGGCAAAGTCTCGAACAGTCACCGCTTTTGGCTTCTGGTGGCCCTGGCTTGCCTTCTGCGGGGTCACGAACGCGCGGGTCAACCAATCGGTCCCGTGGACCGTTCGTTGAACGTCAACGAATTGGTCGTAATACCGCCGCATCGCGCCCAGGTTCGTGTGCCCGACCCAATTGGCTACCGAGACCCAGTCATACTCGTACCGCCCGTTCTCCCGCTGGATCCCGGTTTCGATGGGGCCGCCGCGTGGTTGGCCTTCAGGGGGGATTACCGGTGGTATCTTCTTCTACGCTGGAAAAGGGCAAGCGCCAACGCGGCCAGCGGAAACGTCAACATGTCGCCAAGGCCGAGTGGCGTTACGTTCAAAGCGGATAGCGCGGAGGCGCTACCAGGCCCGGCGGACCCGTCGGCGACCACGATGGGACCGATAAGCGTCGTGCCTTGCGGGAACGGGACTCGGAACGGTCCCGATGCGGCCTCGAATGAGTATCGGTGGGGCCCGCTCTTGAGGGTTTGAGGTCCGACTTGGACCTGGGCACGATACTTGCATCCCGCCGTGCAGTTTTCGCCATCGGGTTTCATGCGAACGGCTACTTCGTCGACGTAGACGAAAAGTGTCGGTACCTGGCCACTCGAGTCTTGGACCGTGACGCTGAATTCGTAGGTGCCGGGAGCCCCGAGCGGCGGGTCCACCGTGGGATTGGCTAGACGGGGAAGGCCATGGGCGTAGGCCTCCACGCGGGCGGTGGGCCCGAAGTTTCCGCCCAGATCTTCAGCGGCTACTTCGTAAGTTGCCGCGGTTCCCGATGGTATGCGGTCGATGGCCCATGTCTCCGTGGCCAACGGAAGATTTGACGACGTTGTCGAAGAAACGATGCGAGTTATCCGGTAACCCCGGATCCCCACGTCGTCGCGCGCGGCATCCCATCGAACCCTGAGAACCCCGTCGCCGACGTCTTCCACGAACAAGCCCTCGATTGGTGAAGGTGGCACTACGTCTGGAACAGTGTGGAGCGTCACGGGGGCAGTGATGTCGTTACCCGCCTCGTCGGAAACTGTTACGATGCCCTTTACGGCAAACCCGGGCGAAAGGCCCTCGACACGAAGCGTGTGCTGTATTCCCCGGGCCTTCGACTCCACCGTTTGGGGCCCAACGGGCCCCGCCGCTCGCAGGATCGCCGTCGTGGGTTCGTTCGTGACCAGCCCCAATGAAACCCAAGTGTAGCCGGCCGCTATCGTCTCGACGTTGGACATGTGTGGCGGCGTCCCATCCACGTGGCCGATGGCCCTCGCTTCGCTGATCCGGTTCGATGCGTCCACGGCGGAGACGGTTATCTCGATCATTCCGTCTTCCTGGTGTGTTGGGACCTTGAATGTGACTTCGTATCTTTGGCCGCCAAGGTGACGCAGGGAGGTGTTTTCGTCCCCACCGAGCGACGACAGGTTTGTCCAAACCCGTTCCGTGGTGAAGTCATTAACCTCCAATTCCAGCCTTGCGTCGGCGCCGGGGAGCAGCTTCGTCCGGCCTTCGGCGCCGACGATGGAGACGCGCCCGAAGGTCGGAGCAGCGCCGTCCAACAACACTTTTGCGCGCAGCGTATTCACGTTGCCCGCCCTGTCCGCGACCTTCACTTCCATCTTGACGGCCCCGTCGCGGTCTAGTGACGGGACGAGGCAGCCCATCCTGTCTGGCTCCACGAAGGGGGCGCAAGGCTGTCCTTCGATTGTCCAAGTCGAGTTTTCAAGGTCAAAGCCGCTGCCTCGCTCTTCTACCACGACGAACGTCGGTTTACCACTTAGGAGCACGGTGTCGCCGGTCAACCGCAAAAGCGGTGCCGTCCGATCCAGGACGAGCCCGATGGGTGCGCTCTCGCCATGACCGTCGGAGGCTTGGCCCTTTGCCATCAAGGTATAGTTTCCGTCCCGCAAGGAGGCGAAATCGAGGCGCACGAGGTCATCGCCTGAACCGTTGGTCGAGGCAATGATGCGGGCCGGGCCCCGAGGCCCCTGCACGTACAAGTCGGCCGTTGCTGGCGTTTCCCGGCCATCGTAGCGCCGGATGGTGACGTCGACGACGGTCGTACCGTTCGTGAACGGAACACCGCTGATTGGATGTACGGTGACCGTCAGGGCGTCCGTGGTGCTCGCGGTAACGATGCCCGAAACCGTTTCGATTCCTGAGCTGGTAACCGTCACAGCGCGCAGGAAATACTCCGTCTCAGGCTCGAGCGCCGACAATCGGATGCTGTGCTTGAGGCCAGGTCCTTCCAAGCCCGACTTAGATTTGAGTTGCGGTCCGATCCCGTAGTCGATCCGTCCGTATCCGACTTCTTGCGTCGTCCAGTTGATGAGAATCCAATCAGGGCCGACTCCCGCGATAACAGGGGCCGACATCGGCACAGGGCGGTCACTTACGATGACGGTGGCGACCTTGGTCGCGACGTTTCCGGCCTTGTCGACCGCGCTGACTGCGACTTCTGATCCGACGGTGCCGGAAAGTCGATCCACGACGATGTCTCTGGCAACGTAGGAGCCGCCGTCCCACGCCAATCCGACGGTTTCGAGAGTAGAGAATCCGGATACGTCGGCCTGCGCGTCCAATGAACCAAGTGCGCTCAAGCCGTCGGTAATGACGGCGCGAATCGTTAGTTTCTCGCCCGCGCGACCCGCCGTTCGAGCGTCGGGGAAACTGACAACAAGGCTCTCGAAGACCGGGGGGTCGGGGTCGACCGTCACTATGCCTGCCCTGACGACGCCGACGTTGTCTGCGTGGTCGGTCATCTCGATGTTGACCGAAAACTCGCCGGTTCCTTTCGCAACCCAAAGTCCGACGAACTGATCGTTCTCCCACGGGTAAAGCGGGACGCGTTCAGCCCCGATCACGCCTTCGACCCTCGCAAGCCCTGCGCCGCTCTCCGAAACGAGCGTCCAGAGATCGACGGAGGTTCCGGGCGTGACAACGGTCTCAAGGTCCTGCGATACTCCGGTTGGAGCCGTGAGGTCAAGGATGTGCTGCGTCCAATTCCCAACCTCCATCATGTCCAGGAACCCATCCTCCATGGAGTTCGACGAGATCGGCCACGGTTTTTCGTCTCGCATTCCTTCGACGTTTCCCACTCGGTCGCGGCTCACGATCGACAACTCGAACTCCGCGCCGTCCGAGATCCCGACCAGCGGAATCGAGGCGTTGCCGCGGGTAACGGCCCCTTGATTTGGTGGATCTGTCCACGAAGTGGTCGCGTACCGGGTCCACTCGGTGCCGTTTCGTTTCAAGAAGGCGGTCGTTTCGGCCAACCCGACGCCGTCGTCGACGACCGAAAACGGCAAAGTGAGGGCACCCGTGCCGTTAAGGAAACGGCTGCCCACAAATCGGGGGAAGCCTCTCTGCGTGTTTGGTGGCGTTCCGTCGAGGGTAACGTTGGTTATGGCCGGGAAAGAGACGCGTGCCTTCCCGTCAACCGTGGTCGTTACGATGTAGTACGCCCCATCAGTCAGTGTTTCTTGGTCGAGGCTTAAGTCAAAGGTGTGGCGCTGCGCTCCCCCGAAGCTGGCATTGTCGAAGAGAACCAGGTCCTCTCTGTCGCCCTCTTCCTCGGCGCTTCTCAGGAGTAGGGTCACGTTGTGTCCCGGCGAGGCCCGCGCGACCGCGGTGGGCGCAGGTATCGTTGTGCTCGCGCCGGTAGCGGAATAGGCGAGGACAGAATAGGTGTAGTTCTCGTCCGGCGCAGCGGACGAGTCGACGAATGTGGTCACGTTGACCGCTTGGAACGACGCATTGGCCCCGTCGGAGTTACGGGTGCGGTTCACCACGTATTGGCTGGCGCCCGGAGCCTCCCGCCAGACCAGGCGAACGGCGCTTTCCGCTCCTAGAGCCTGTAGTCCCGTCGCGGGGCCGGGCCGCTCGTGGTCGAGCGTCACGGGGAATTGCGTTCCGATTGCGATGACGTACGTGTCGTTGGCTCGCCTAACGGTATCTACACGGTAGGTCGCCGGGCTCGCGGGTGGCTCGTCCACGTACCGAAGTTTTCCGAGAGCGTCTCGATGCGCCCGCGCGTCGAGGAAACCGATGGGCGCAACGGTTCCAGCTCCCGATGCTCGATTGATCAAGTATCCGCTCACCGCATCCGCCGAGGACGTCGGCGGGTTCCAATAGAGGTAGACGCGGTCGGCGCCGCTCGCTCGCGCGACGGTGGGTATTTCGCCGGCGGCGGGCGTGAAGTTCGTCGTGACGTTCCACGGTCCAATGCCGGAAAGGTCCGCGATCCATTCGTCCTGGCCCGCAGACAGGTAAAGGAAATCGTCGCATGCCGGGCACGTTCCCGACTCAAGGTCACGGTCAACGGTGAGGTTCACTCTGACAGGACCGCGTGTCGAGAACTCAATCGGAAGGTCGGGCGCACGGGCGACCGGGGGATTGTCCAGATCAAAAGAGGCGGAGGCGGGGAAAGGCTCACCGTCGGCGGCAGCTCTCTCCCCTGTGGCGTCCAACGCGGTGGGCGTTCCGACGCGCGGGTAGAGCATTGCATCAACCGTGTGTCGACCGTCTGGATACGAGGGGTAGCCATTTTCGTCCCGAGTTTCGGTCGGCCACGCGAGGATGAATTCGCTGCCCGAAGGCGAACCGGTGCCGAGGAACACGTCATCGAAGTAGTACTCGGCTCGATCTATGAGGCTTGGTGATAGGCCCGCCGAGCCGGCCTCAAGACGCGAGTGCAAGAGAATCGTCCTCTCGAGCGCCCCCGTAGGCGGCGTCCCGGAGGGTAGGCGCGCTTCTAGCCTGGTTCCGGCCGCGGGAGACGCCGCTTCTAGGAGTAGCTTTGCGGCACCCGAGGGCCGGTTTTCGTCAATGCCCGTTCCCCTAAGGGTGGAGCCGGCGCCGAGTTGCCAGCCCCAATCGTTTCCCGACCGTGGCGCATTCGAGGGATACCCGGGCAGGCCTAGCCGCCCCGGTGGATTTCCCACGTAGGAATCGATGCCCCCGAGATCTCCAAAAACGGCCGATCCGACGGAGGACGATGCTCCCGAGGCATGGCCCCATCCGCGGCCGCCTACGGAGTATTCATCGTTTCCGCTTTTGTCAAGGAAGAAGGCGAAACCGGGTTCGGTGCTCGTCAGATTGGCGACCGCACTCTGTCCGAGGTCTAGAGCTTTGTAGCTGTCGACACCCGACAGATCGACCAACAGCGCGGTCCCGCCCGACGAGAATGCCTGCACTCTACTACCGTTGGCGACATATCGATCATTGCCGCGATGGTCGAAGAGCAACGCGAGGCCGCCGTCTGCGGCCGCTGCCTGACCGTGTCCGGCTACTCCCGTGGGCGGCAGGAGCGTTCGGTAATCGTCTCCCTCCAGGTCGAGAAGAAGCGCTAGGCCCCTCCCACCGGCATATGCTTGTGATTGCCTAGTGGCTTGGAGACGGTCGTCGCCGATTCCAGGCAGTAGAAGCACGCCTGCGCTTCCTGCTCCCGCGCCCAAGGCGGTCAGGAAAACCGAGGGTGGGGCCCTTTCGAACGGGCCGGCTCCGGCATCAGCGTCCACCGTTGCCTGGGCGAGTCGGTCGGCAGTGAAAGCGTTGTCTCCGCCATTGTCGAGAAGCATGCCTACGCCAGCCAATCCATAGCCTTGACCGCTTGTCGCCATGTCTTGGCCAAGACCACCTGTGGCCGAGCTTCTCAATTCGTACGAGTCGTCCAACAGCGGTCGCTCTGAGGCTAGTATTCCTACGCCCATTATGCCTGCACCTTGTGCGTGGGTTCTGGCGAATCCGGAGGCGTTTTCATTAGGGGCCAATGAGACGTTTGCCATGGCCTCGAACGTGCTTCCCGCGCCGCCACCGAAAACCGATAGTACGCCGATGCCTAGAAGCCCCGCGCCTTGGCCCGCGCCGAAGGCCGCGACCTCGCCCGTGCAGTTGACGCATCCTTCAAAGGTCACGTTGAGAATGAAGCGGTTCACGCCGCCCCTGTCACTCAGCACGCCGATCCCGAGGATGCCGGCCCCTTGGGCACCGCCGAAAAGGGCTGATTCCTTCAGGTCAAGGGTCCCTTGGATTCCCGTGAGGCGCGAGACGGCCTCCTTATGGAGCGTTGAATTTCGTGTGTAGTGGTAGGTGTCGTCGCCCACGAGGTCCAAGGCGAGGGCGGTCGGAAACACAGGGGTGCTCGAACCCGCGCGATTGCCGTAGTGATCGTCTCCGCCCAGGTCAACTGCAAGGGCATACTCTGGGCCTTCGCTCCACGACGTCGGTTCCATGTCTCCTACGGCCATGCCCAACCGTGGCACGTTGAGCAGGAAACCGCGTCCATTGACGGGTGCCTCGTCGGGGTCGTGGGCATCGGTTGCGGCGAAAGTCTCGGTCGCGTCGAGGCTCCCGTCCTTATCGGCGTCATTTTGGGCCAATTCGGTGTCCAAACGAACGGCGATCGCTCCCCCCGTGTATGAATCGAGGGGACGGATGCGGAGTTGGTCGTTCTTTTCGTTCGACACGTCAAGTGTGAGGTTAGTGTCATGGCGGCGGACCAAGTACTTGTCCTTTCCGCCGAGGTCCAGGAATGCCGCAATGGCCGTTTCCACGTGTCCGGTGGGGACTGTCAGATTCCATTCTACGTTTCCCTGGTACCGGTCAATCTCACCGTATTGTGTACTTACATTGCGATGGTAGACATCGTTTCCTTTCGCGTCGAGGAAGATCGCCGTCGCGGGTATTGAAGGGCCTCCAACAAATCCTTGCGAAGGCGAGTAGTAACGGTCGTCGCCGTCGAGATCCAAGAAAGCGGCCATTCCGCCCTGACTGGCGTAACCAGTGGAATTCCCACGCGGCGAGTCGTAGCGGTCGTCGCCCGCGACGTCAAGGAGAATGGCGAGAGCCAATGGTCCATTGGCGTGGGCGAGACTTGAGGAATTGGCCATGTAGAAGTCGTCGCCCCCCAGGTCGAGGAGCACGGACGCCGACTTCGTCGAGGATGCTATCCCGCGTGACGGATCGAGCGGTGCATACGTATCGTTTCCGCCCAGGTCCACCGCGTAGCCGTCCACGGCCGTGGCGTTTCTGTAGGTGTCCTTGTCGGCGAGGCCTAGGTCGATGCTAAGGGCGTACGAGTGACGGTAGGTGGTCGGGCCGGGCAGGCCGATTGCGACGAGCGACGGCAGGTTCAGCAGGAAACCGCCCTCCGGCAACTGCCCCGGAGTGGAGAAGAGAGACCCGACCGGTACGGCGTAGTCCTGGGAGTCGCCGGGGTCCGTGCGGGCCAGCGCTTCAATCCCGTCGAACGTTCCGTCACCGTCACTGTCTTTTGCGAGTCCATCGCGGCGGTCCGGACCGCCATCGAGATCGTCTGGAATCCGGTCACCATCGGAGTCCATGGGTGTACCGTCGGGTGGCCCGTCCTGGACGACGTAGAAACGCTTGCCGTCGTACGCTTCCGGGGGCGGATCAGGTCCGGTTCTACGTTGTGGGTAGGAGTTGTTCCCATCCGCGTCCCAGAACACGAGCACACCCGTCTCGGGGGATTCCCCACGTGGGGTGGCGAAGCAAGGGATTGAGACGTCGCTGTTGCACGGGCCCAGATAGGCGTCCCGTCCCGCCAAGTCCGTGAATGCTGCGAGCGTTAGTTGGCTTCCCGCTTTTCCTCCGAAGAGGTGCGCGAAACCTTTTGGAGCGCGGTACTTGTCGTCGCCGCTGGCGTCCAGGAAAATGCCCGCCGCCAAGGCGTGCGATTCGGTCGTCCCTGCGCCGCCGAGGCCGCCGATCGTCACCGCGTAATCGTCGTCTCCGGAGGCGTCAATCGCGATGCCCACACCGTCGCTTCCCCATCCGAGGGCGGCTTCGTTGGCAAAGTATGCGTCCTTCCCTTCCGCATCGAGGAAGATGGCGAGAGCAGGAGCACCGGGTCCGCCTTGGGCGGCGCCGAGAGTGAACGGTCTCGGCGAACGATAAGTGTCGTTGCCGCCTAGGTCAATGGCGACCGATGTCCGCGTCGCATTAGTTCCCACGGGCGTCCGGACATCCGGCTCCGGTTGGGAGACGCCTGCCAGGGAAATCTCGTAGGTGTCGTTGCCGCCGAGATCTATGAGAAGGATGGGCGTTGAAGGGAATTGATTCTCCGTCAACGTGTTGTCGCCGGAGCCTAGGATGAGGACGCCCGCCTGATTGAAGATGATTTCCCCCGCGGATGAGGACGTCGTCGTCGAGCCCGGGTAGGTCTCGCTGCCGCTTGCTGCCTCCCTGACCGCCATGGCGGCTTCGAGGACGGCACCGGTATTTTTTGCAAGCGCTTCCTGCCAGGCGGATTCGGCTTCCGCGCTCTCGTGCAGAACTCGGAGGTCCTCCATCGTTAGCGGCCCGCTACCTTCGATGATCGGGTCCGTTTGTCGTCGGAGTTCGACCACGAGGGAAGGCAAAGCCGCGCCGGGTCCGAGCGTTTCTTGATATCTTGCCTGCGCGGCCATGAGCCTCCCGAGGGAGGCAGACAGCGTGGGCCCGAGTTGTGTTGAAACCTGGTCGGCTTTCTTCACGTCCTGTGAGGAAAGGGGAATCTCGAGCGCGGTGTGAAGGCGCGACAACCCCTCGATAAACGAGGCCTCTGGCGCCTTTCCGGTTGGCCCAACAAGGTCTTCAAGAAGCATGGCTGGCTGACTCAGTCCAGTAGCGGCGAGGTTTTCGCTGGGGCGCTTCTCGCCGCCAAGCTGCACGAGGAGTCCATGGGGGGCCACGCTCAGGTTGTAGCCGGCCCGGGTCAACTGGGGCAAGTTCTGGGCGATGGCGTTGATGAAGGCACGGTCGGCCTCGGGAGAGCCATCGATCACCGGTCCTAGATCGACGAGAAGGATTGACAGGGGTCGGGCCAGATCCGCTGGCAAGCCGGGGCGCGCCAGGAAATCAGTGGTGCTTCGTTCAATAACGCCCCGCGCCGCGGTCGACGATGGAAGGGCCATTGGTTTCGCCTGCGAATCCAGAGTCGTGGCCAGCTTGCGAAGAATGGACGCTGCGTCGATGTCCTCCGTTCCTCCATGGGTGAGCAGCGCGTTTCGTGCGAGGAGGTCGTCTAAGGCCGCGGCCGTCGGGAGCGTTTTCTCGGCGCGTTCCGCGGCCAACACTATGCGGGAAGCGCCTTCTATCATCGCGTCCCAATTGATCTTTTCGAGCGCGCGCTGATCGTTTGCGCCTATCTCGCTCGCTCGATTCGAAGCCAAGATTACGGCAATGACAGGTAGACGCGCCTTCTCCGCGGACGAAAGCTCCCCAAATGCACTCTGTCGGAGCATCTCGGCGGTTCCAACTTCGGCGGCGAGAAGTTCGACTTCTGCCGCGACATGGGGATGTTCTGCCTGGAAGCGGCTCAATGCCGCTCGTTCCCTTGGACTTGGGACGAGCCCGAAGCTTTCGAAGAACCGGGCCCACCCTCCGCCGGACGGGATGGGAGAGGCGAAAGGTTCCGTGGAGCGCATCGACGCGAGAAGTTCTGAAGCGCTGGCGGGGATGTGGCCGATGGAAGGTTCTCCTGATAGCCAACCCCCGACGAGACGGTGAACCGCATCGGAACGCGCGTCAGGCGCAAAGGCGCCAGAGGTGCCGGGGAATTCAGGCGAGTTCAAAGGTGAGTTCGGGCCAAGAATGCTGAGCGTGTCCGCGGCCGTTGACGGAACGATGAGAAGCAACGCGAGCACAAGTGCCCGGAAGCCTGGTTTTTGGCTTGGCCTCACCTGGTTTCCCCTCTACCGGACCGTTTCACGTTGCCATCCGGCCTCATAATCCTACTGGAGGAAAAGTGTTAATTCTTGAGTCGTCGCGGTATGAAGGCCGCAAGTATGGCGGTTATGAAGAAAACCCCTGCCGGGGGGAACGGGGTTGAATTATTTTTGGGGGCGTCGAGGGACGTGGTGGCGACGTTCCCGACCTCGTCGTGGGCTAGTAGCACTATGACTCGCCACGATGGCGGCGGAGCAAACGTGGCCGCAAAGACCCCCGACCCTTGACTTTTTAGGGCGATCTCGACCGGGCCATCGTCCGTTTCGAATCGGGCTGTCACACTTGACGCTCCCAAGACGCGGGCTTTCAATCCGAGGCGCCCATCCGGTTCTGGTATGATGTCGACCGACTCGAACGTCGGCGGCCGACTGTCGAAACGAAGGCTCCAACTCGACTCCCAGGTCTGCCCATCGAGGCTTGTTGCGCGAAGGCGGAGCAGGTGCGCCCCGTCGCTCCATCCCACTGTAGAGATCTCGTATGGGAATGGCAGAGCCTGGAAACCCCCGCCGGCATCGAACTCGGCGCGTCGCGTCGTACCCTCCACCACTTCTGCCATTCTCAGCACGACCGGCCCTACGGCACCGTTGTCGACGAAGTTCACAGGTCGGAAACCGTCGTAGACGTTGCTCGAAACCACCCACGTAACGTTTGTGGATCTGATGTTGGCGTGGCGGCTAGAATCCACCGCGATGAAGGTAAGGAAGTAATCCCCGGCCGTGGTCGGCCTGTAGCTCACCGTATACGTTCCTGGAGAGTCCGGTCGTTCGCCCAAGATCCGAACGACCCGCGACCCGTCTGGAGCTTGTATGACGAGACTCGCGTTCGCCACTCCAGTCGCGTCCTCGATTTTCACCTCGAAAAGGACGTCAATGGCCACTCGCGAGGCGGTCTTGGGCGAGAGGACCTGAATCGTCGGTGCTTCGGTGTCGTTTATGCGCACGAAAAAAGACGCATTTGCATTGAACCGGGCTCGGTTTGCAACCTCGGCCACGAGCGAGGCGTTGACGGCCTGTTTTCCCGGGAACTTGGGGATATCGATGTCGATTGGAAGTGCGTACGTCCCTCCTGCCGGCACCGTGGCAAACCAATCGGCCGAAAGCCACGATTCCGTCGAGCGTAGATGCAGGATCATCTCCTCGGCGCGGTCGCCTCCGTTCTCTACGGCGATGCCTCCGTCGGTTCCCTGAAGCACCAGGTGGCCGCCGGGCACGACCTCGATCGTTTCGGGCGTGTGGAGTTTGATCGAAGGTAACCGCACGTGCACTGCGGTGCTATTGGCCTCGTTGCCAAGCACGCGGTCTCCCACGGGCGGTGGGATGCGGCCGCTCACCACGTATTGGCCCGAAAGGTTCAACGCTTGGATCCGCCAAACGACCTCGGTGCGGTTTCCTTCCGACAACGGAGGGACCTCAAGCTCCACGAATTCCACGGAACGCAGGTTGTCGCGTATCTCCGCGAGTAAACGCGTTGTCGGCGTCGTCATGCGGCCGTGGTTCGAGGCGACGAAACCGATTGCCACCTCATCGCCGTGGTAGATCAAGTCAGGAACGCGGATCTCTGACAATGCGATGTCGGGGCCGGCGTCGACGAACTCTACGGTCGCGTTTGACACGTAGGTCTCGTCGTAGCTTGCAAGGAGAGGGGCGTTCCAGGACGCGGCCTTGACCTCCACCTTGAGGCCTGATTCGCTGGACGTTTTGCTTCGACCTATGTCGAGATTCAATGCTCGCTTTTCCCCGGGGTTCAGTTCGACGACCATACTGCCAGCGGGTGGGGTCTCGGTCGGATAGGACTTGTTTTCCAGCGCTTCGGTCCGGTTGAGGGTCAGGGTCCAACCGGTGGCGGCGGTCCGGTTACTGGCATTCAAGAGAAAAATTTCGGGTACGTGCCCCACGTTCGCTACCGTAAGGCCGACCTGGAGCCGGTCTCCGGGAAACGCCTGGACCGGCTCGGCCGGACCCGTGACACTGACGGCTCTGAGGCGGCTTATCGACGTTTCGTTGACGCGTAGGAGCGGTGCGGTTACAGACGCGTTAACTTTCGACTCGATGCTCGAGTTCGCTTGTAAAGTCAGGTGAAGTGGAGATTCGGACGAGACGTTCTCCGGACGCACGAACAGCACCCCAACGTGGCTTTTGGCGGGCGGTATCGGCGGCAGCGCGGTATTCCGTCCGCTTATTCGCCATCCCGTGTTGTTCTCGAAACGCATTGAAGGTGAATCGGGCGCGTTGCCGTTGTTCGTGACCGTATAGCGGAGGAAGTTGACGCTTCCCGGGAGTACGTCGAGTGAGGTCGGTTTCTCGAAAGTCAACGCTAGGCCGGGATTGTAAATGAAGTCGTCGCGCACGAACGTGTTGTTGGTCGGGTCCGGGTCGCCGTTTGCCGTTGCTAGCGCGACGAGCCGGACGGGTCCTCGCCGCTCGTATGGGGGCACGAAGCCGATAGTGAAGGTCCGGTTCGAGTCCGGCGGCACCCACAACTGGTATCCGACAGCATCGTCCGGCGCGACCGGGCGCCCGTCGCCGAACGTGAAATTCAACGTGACCAAGGCATCGAGGTCGGATGGGTTTCGCACTGTTGCGGTGAGCTGCGCCGAAACGTTGACGATCAAGCGGCCTCCCACCGTGAGGTCGACGATGCTCACGTCCACGTCGGTGGGAGCCGCCTCTGAGACCGGCAGAAATGTCACATGAAGCAACATCACAAGAAGGACCGTGGCAGCCGCGTTTGATTTGAATGTCACGCGGTCTCCTCCACTTCAGCCGGCTTCTCCAGGAGCCCGGAGAGCGCAATGACTAAGCCGAGGAGGAGGGTTGCAACCGTCACCGCGAACACTGGCGATCGAGCGTCGACTAGGCGCGGCCAGGCGGTTGCCGCCCCGATCACGACCAACGCGACGAGACCGAGCATGGGGACCATCCGCGCCAGCGGCGATTCCCGGAGGCTTCGTGTGCTCCATTCGAGCGCGACGAGGGTCGCCAAGACCCACGTGAATGTGCCGAGTAGCGAAGACGAAGTCGGGGCGAACACGATGGCGACGGCCACGGCGGCGAGGGCCACATGCTTTGCTCGCGCGGAGTCATTGAGAATCCCGTATGCGAGGCCTGCACCAAGGACGAGAGAGCCGAGTAGGGCATGGAGTGAGAAGGGCTCCGGGGGCGACGCGGCTGAGAGGATGACCGCCACCAGTGCGACGATGCTGGCCGCCACGCGATTAGGTTGCAACGAGGGATTCCTCCAATCCACTTTTGGACGACCATTCCGCCACCGGGCATCCGAGGGCCCTGACTTCGGAAAGGACTAGAGTCCGTGAGCCTCCAAGGATGCGCTTCATCTCATCTTCCACATTCTTCCCTTCAGGTGCGGCCGGACTGATGACGAGTGGCCGGGCGCCTATCGCGTGGACCAGGTCCAGTGCGGGAAGTAGCGACGGGTCGAGCGTCCCACTCGTCATGAAGTACACCGGGGAGCGGGGTTTGACGGACGCTACGTGCGCGCGGATCGCCTCGTCAAGGGGCATGTCGCCGCCCGGTTCGACTCGCGCTAACGCGTCCAGCAGTTCGTCCATTCGCGGGTTTGTGCGTCCGGAGAGGTTACGCGCTTCAGAGGTGACGGCCACTAGCGTCAAATGGTCTTTCATGCGATCGTGATGGGCAACGAGAGAGGCGGCCGCCCGACCGTTTCGGACGATCGGGGCGTCGTCGCCGATGCCTATCGTCTCCTTTGCGCGTAGGTCAAGGATCATCAAGACCTTCGAGAAGCTGTCCCGCGAGGGTTGATTCACGACCGTGGTACTCGATCGTGCGCTCGCCTTCCAATTGATTCTTCGGATGCTGTCGCCGGGCTGGTATCCGCGTAACGAGAAGAATTCGAAACCGTCCCCGGGTTTGGAGACGCTGTGAGCCCCCAACGAGATCTCGGGATTGTTCGCCCTCGGTTTGTATTTTCCAAGCGATTGTGCGGCGGGTCGCACGAATATCGTCTCATGGCCGGGGACTCCGATCTCCGTCTGGATCAAGTCGAATTGGTCGCGAAGGATCATGTGAAGTGGGCCGACTCGCTTCTTGCCCCACGTGGTCGCCGTCCACGTAAGCGATTGGACGATCTCTTTTGCCCCTAGGTAGACGTCGAGAGCGCCCCCCGTTGGCGAGGCAAGACCGTCCGAGGTGGTCTCGATGAGGGTTGCCCTCTTGGCGGCGCTGGACCGGACCCTTAACCTGATCACTTCTTCAAACGATTCGCCTTCGATGAGGTAGGTGCTCTCTATCCGTCGATTCGCTTTGAGACGGGGTTTTTGCAGCTGTACGAAACCGTAGGCGAAGACCGTCGTGATGGCAAGCGCCCCCATGGCCGCCGCCTCGTTTGCCGTGACGAGAGCGGCCGCCCAAAATAGCGAAGCTAGGCCTGCTGCGGCGCGTCCACGGTCGGTAAGCCTCATGCCGGCACCGTGAACTTCGGGACCGGTGTGGCCGCGAGAATCTCCTTCAAGACGTCTTCCCCCTTGCGACGCGCTAGGCGGGCCTGGGGTGTCAGTATGAGGCGATGGGCCAAGACCGGGGTGACGAGTTCGCGCACGTCGTCGGCGGTCACATATGGCCGACCCTGGACCGCGGCCCATGAGCGGGCGAGCTTGAACAGGGCGAGGCTACCGCGCGGCGAGGAGCCGGCTTGAAGGTCCGCGTGTTTTCGTGTCCTGTCCACTATCTCTGCGATGTACGCATAGATCGGTTTTTCCACTCTAACGTGCTCCACGATCTTCGCCATGGACTGCAGCAGTTCCGGCGAGGCCACGGGTTTCACGTCGAAGGCGTCCTTTCCACGCTGCGCTCTGCGAAGGAGGATCTCCATCTCCTCCTCCTTGTTCGGATACCCCATGCTCAGTTTGAGCATGAACCGGTCGAGCTGCGCTTCGGGGAGAGGGTAGGTGCCTTCCTGCTCGACGGGATTCTGGGTGGCCATCACCATGAACGGCACGGCAAGACTATGCGTTGCGCCTTCGATGCTGACTTGTTTCTCGCCCATGGCCTCAAGTAAGGCTGATTGGGTCTTCGGTGAGGCGCGGTTTATCTCGTCGGCGAGGAGGAAATTGCAGAATATCGGCCCCTTTCTGAGGACGAAAGTCCCCTCGGTCTGATTGTAGATAAAGGTCCCCGTGATGTCTCCTGGAAGCAGGTCCGGCGTGAATTGGATGCGCCGGAACTCGCAGCCCGAGGCACGGCTCACGGTACTTGCCAGTACTGACTTCGCGAGCCCCGGCATGTCCTCGAACAGGATGTGGCAACCCTCCGTTATCATGCCCGCCGCCACGAATCGCAAAACCGTCTCCTTGCCGACCATTACTTGTCTCACTTGGGTGAGGATCGATTCTACGCGTTTCTGCACTAGGGGCGCCATCGTCCGGATGTCCATGCTTTCGCTTTGCTGCGACATTTCTATTTTTCTCCCGCTTCGCGCTGTTGGGACATTTCTATTTGTCTCCCGTTTTTTTGCCCTTCAATGATGGTGAGAATACGCGCCGCCGCCGAGGACGCGTCGGTCTTAAGTCGCTCGCGGGCCGCTTGGATGGTGGCCGCGGCTTCGGTGGCGGCTGCTCTCGCCGAGTGAGGCGGTGGCGTCCAGATGAGGGAGGTCGCGAGTCCGACCACGCCGACCGTGACCGCGATTGCCACTAGCATGTCAAAGGGGGGAAGTGAAGCGACCGTGACGAGCGATCTTGCGGGGAGTGACCAAGCGGAGAGCATTCTTCCATCCACGATGACCACGACGCCGGCTGCCCTGCTTCCACTTGCCAAGTCTGAGACGATCTCATCCGGGAGTGCCTCGGGCGACTCCGTCGCGACGACGATGACATTGCCGTCGCCTTCCTTCGCGGCGGCGACGAACACGAACGGCCCGCTTGGTTCCCCCGAGTCGAGTCGAGCGTTCCCGTTGGTATCTCTGAAAGAATCCTTGGTCGTTGCCAATAGTGGGACGAACTGCGTGCTACCATTGAGATTGAGGGCCCGAAGCCCCGAGACCGGGAGGGGCGTGAGCGCCTCGGGCCCGTGTACGAGCGCGGCCGACCCATCGGCGGCGTAAATGGCTCCCGGAAACGTTCCGAGGCCCGTCTTCGGCATTTGCCAAATGTCAGACTCCGGGTGAGGAGAGATGAACCAGAGATTGCCTCCTCCTTGGACATAGTGCCGTAGAGCGGACTGTTCCGAGGATGATAGCCAACCCGGCAAGACCAATACAACGAGGCTGGGCGCCGTGGAGGTGTGTGAAACTGAGTAAGCGGCCGTCGAGGACGCTCTCGTGATTTCGTACCCGTTTTTTGCCAGTACCGTTTCCAGCGGCGTTTCCGGTTGAAGCGCAGGTGAAACTTGGACCGTTATCAAATACGCACTGATGACGACCGCTGCCAAGGGCAGTCCGATGTGTAGTAACTTGTTCATGCGGCTCGCGCCTCCGACGCTTCAGGCTTTCCTTGCTGGCTACGATCCTTTTGTATTGCTCTAGAGAGTCGTTGGAGGGAGAGCGCCGTGGCATCGTTCGACCCCGTCTCCAGCCATTGAGGCGCGTAAACGGCCCTGTTGAAGAGTTCCGTCACCTTGGCCAGGTCCTCGCGCGTCTCCGGCGTCTCCTTGACGAACCTTGACACCAGGTCTCCGAACGTGAGTGTCTCGGCTTTGTCCTCCGTGAGACCTGACAGCAGAAGCAATTGGAGGTAGGCGTCGTAGAGCGCTCGCACGTCGGGATTTCGGCTGGAGAGACGCCTGGCGGCCGCCTTGAGAATCTCAGCCGCGTCGTGTTTTCTTCGTCGCAAGAAGAACCAGGCGGTGATGGACGCTGCCAAGATAATGACTGCGCCGGCGGCCATCCATACGATTGAAGTTCCGCTCGCAGCCGGCGCCGGCAAGACCGGAACGATGACGGTCATGAAGCTGGGGCCGCGAGTGCCGTTTCCGGCGAAGGCGATCTGGTAAGAGGCCGAACCCGGTGCCGGAGGCGGGAGAGCGATCACCGCTTCGCCTTTCGCGTTCGTCGTTACCTTCAGCGGTTGTGGTCCGACGCCGAGGATCATCAACGTTTCGTTGGCAAGAAGCCGGCCGCCGAGGTCGAGCGCCACCCGGAGTTCCACGGGTTGGCCGGCATCTGCCGTCGGCCTGGAAGTCAAGCGCAAGGTGGTCGGCTCCTGGACTTCAAAGCTTCTGAATAGCGGTTCGGCCAACAGCGTCTCCGAAATGGCCTCTATGCGAAGCGAATGCGGGCCCCCCGGCACAGAAGCGGGGACGGTGAAGGAGAACTCGTCGCCGCTTCCCGTGGCTTGTAGTCGGATGTCCTCCATCGCGACGGCGAACAAGACGTCGCGAACGCTGCGCCCCGTGGAGTCCAACAGTTGGCACGTGCCGCTAGCCGTTTTCCCGGCGAGGCCTGCCGTTGGAAGTCCGTCGCACTTCAGTTGGCCCCTGTCTTTGAGGAACATGGCGTGGCTTGTGTCCGAACCCATGAGAAGTTCGTTACCCCGCACTATCATGCGGAGGTCCATCTTGCCAAGCGGTTGAGATGGTGATAGTGAGAGAGGTCCCCGGAAGTATCCCTTCGAGTCGGTGGCCACGGAGACGGCGCCGCCCGGCCCTATTAGGAGGACCTCCCTTTGAGGAAGAGCGTTTCCAGTCCCGGTCCTTAGCCAACCCTCGATGAACGGGTCTGATCGGAGAATGGTATTTCCCGTAAGCGTCAGAATGGATCGATCCCTTACGGCGACGAGTGATTCGTTGGAGCTTGGTTTCATGATGTTGTCCGCGGAACCGTCGTAGCGAGCGGCAATCGCGATCCGGCCTAATGGCAGCTCATCGGCCCAAGTTTCACCGAACAAGTACTGGCCGGTGGCGTTGGTGACCGCGGAACGTTCCAACGACCCAAGGGTGATGCTCACCCTCTGGCCGGCAAGGGGTCTACCCACCACGTCAGTGAGATTCCCCCAGATTTTAGCTGCCTCCCCGCGGATGATCGCGTCCGTTGCGATTGACAGTTTGGTCGGCGTGAAGACGCTCACGGCGACCGACTTCTCCGCCGTTCCATCGACTGCGTCCGAGAACCGCAAAACGAGCAGGCGTTCACCCGGCTGCGCCGTCCGGTAATCGAGCGGGAACGTGGCGAAGCCCCGTGAATCCGTCGCGTTCGACGCAAGTTGGAAACCTTTCGCGTCTTCTGTCACGACGTTGCGACCGGGAAGGGGGGCTCCGTGCAGGTCCACGAGGCGGGCGCGTAGCATCGTGACGGCTCCCACGCTCGCATCGATGTTTTCGATGATCCACTTTGGGAGGCCGGTCACCGTCAAGGTCGTGACCGTGCGAGTGGAGTTGAGTCCTTCCGTGCCTTGGTACACGCCCTCCAACGTGACTACGCCGGGAGGCATGGTAATTGGGAACGCGAGTTCCGCTGTGAACCGTCCTTCCAAACTGGTGTTGGTCTTCGTGGCGATACCCGGGCCGGTCACGGTGATGTCCGCTCCGGCGACGGGCAACGATCGGCTCGTCACCAGTGAACCGGCAACGGTGGCCGTGTCTCCGATCCTTATTGGAACGGCCTGACGGTCGAACCGGAGCACCGATTCCTCCACGACGAGGATCGACACGGTTTTCCGGGTCGCGAGGAGATCTGGCTCACGACCCGCGAACGAGAACTCCACTTCATAGGTGCCTGGAATCCCCGGCAACGTAAGCGGCACGTTGACCTTTCCCGCCGGGTCGGTCTTGAACGAGACCTTCATCGGCATGGTGTTCGGCATTGCAATTGCCATTTCGGTCGGCATTACCAGTACCGTGGCGTTCGGCACGGCGCGGCCCAGCGCATCGGTCAACGTCACCTTCACATCGGTCGTCTCGTGGATGCGCGCGGACGCGGGCGATTCCGTGACCAAGACCGACGCAAGAGTGAATGTGACGTTCTGGGCGTCGCTTTCGGAGCTAGTCCATCCGCGGCTGAGGCTGCCATTTGGGAGCCGCAGCGGCGCATCCTGCCTAGGCTGGGCGAATACGGAGGCGTTGTAGTTCCATGCAAACACGCGAAGGGGTCGAGAGGTGTTCAAGGCGCCAAGAATGGTGCCATCGTTCGAGTGGACGCCGTCTCCGTCGAGCGACCCGAAGACGGTCACGCCCGCGCTCGCCGGAGGTGCCGGAAGCTGGGATTGGACTACGATGCTGCCACGATAGTGGCCGGTCTGGTTTGTGATCGCGGAACCGATGACGAGCTGGCGTTTCTCGAGAGAAAGCAACACGGTGGCGTTGGGAACGGGCTCATCCATAGCGGACAAGAGTCGCCCCGAGAACTCCGACGTCCCATTGGCCACGACCCGCTCCTCAATCGGATCAAGGAGGACGTTCGTCGCCACCCGGCCCGCCAAAGTAACGACCCGCCCCAGCGGGTCGTCGCCATACGCTTGTCCGCGAAAGAGAGCCTCCATTGCGCCGAGACCGACATCCCGGGGATCACCGCGCGGCAATACGTTTCGCTGGTTGGCGAAGGGGATCGGGTCCTCCCCATTGAGATCCTTCAACCCGTCGTTATCGGAATCGTCAGGGGCCTTGGCGTCAGGCGCGAGTCCCCACCACCAGACGCCGTTACGCGTCTCGTTCCACCAGGTTGGTCGGCCATACGCATAGCTCGTGAACTTCCCACTTGACCGGGCGGGGGACAGTCCATTGGCTACGGCCCAGCCGTCGGGAACGCCATCGACTGGCGTCGAGACCTGCGTCGGGTCCGACCCGACCGCAGCCTCCCCATACACGTCGGCCGTCCCATCCTCGAACACGCGGACCAAAAGGCCGCGGGCTTTCAGATTGGCTAAGAGTGTTGCGTCTTCCGGGTTCCTCGTGCTTACGGATCGGTCCAGTACTTGCGAGAGCGATTGTCCATCGAGTAGACCATCGTGGTCGGTGTCCGGGTCATTGGGGTTGGTCGAGACCCGGAGGCCGGACGCCATTACCCGACCGAGCTTCTCTTGGTTATCGTAGACCCCGTCGCCGTCGGAATCTATCTTGGAATTGAGGGCATAGATGTCATCGGAGGGGTCGAGCGGATCGAGACCGAGGCGCACCTCGATGTCGTCGGTCGCTTGGCCGAAATCGGAATCCGCGAGGTACGGGTTCGTTCCCGCCGCCCACTCGCCCGCATTGGCGAGTCCATCGGAATCGGGGTCTTTCTCGGCGTCGGGTTTTACCGCGCTCACCTTTTCTTGGCCTGTCCCCAGCCGGGCCCATGTCGTCTCCCAACTGTCGGGCATTCCGTCGCCATCCGTGTCGTCCAAGTACGGGTTTGTCTGGTTCTCGGAGACGGCCCGGTAGTCCGTATTGAATTGGCCGCGTATTCGGAGGGTGTCCGTTCCCCCGGTCCCCGTGGAGCCTGTGCCCGCGTACGCCTCCCATGGGAGGAGATTCTTTTCGTCGCTTTTGACCCATCGCAAGTATTCGTAGTTTGCGAGGATGACGTCGGAGTCGTCGTGGCCAATGCGCGGAATCGTTCTCTCCTGGGGAATCGTTAGAAGACCGGGCGCGCCCGGGTAGACATCCCCAATCTGGTCCGGGAGAAGTCCTAAGTACTCCGTGCCCCAGAAAAGCTTCCAACCGTCTGGGATGCCATCGGGACTCGAAGACTTCCGGTTCGGGTCCGAGCCGCCTCTGAATTCGACGAGGTTCGACGCCTTGTACTCGTG
Source organism: Euryarchaeota archaeon (assembly GCA_016207515.1). Classification (NCBI taxonomy): domain Archaea; kingdom Methanobacteriati; phylum Methanobacteriota; species Methanobacteriota archaeon. The sequence continues at coordinate 55,919 of JACQPN010000023.1, forward strand.
GGCCTCGACTCGCGCGGCCCCGTCCGCCTCGTGGAAACTGTACCAAAGGGCACTGTCGCCGTCGAGATCGCGGTCGGCATCACTCACGTCGTCTCTAAAGGAGCTCCAGAGCGACGGGTCCAGATTCCATCCTCCGAAGACGTAGTCGAAGAGACCGTAACGGACCTCCCACGCGTCCGGCAGCACGTCGCGGTCCGTGTCATTGTTCGCGGGGTCGGTGGCCGAGCGGCTGCGTTCGGAGACGTAGGGACTCTCGCGGTAGAGCTCCGGCTTGACCTCCCACCCGTCGAGGAGTCCGTCGTTGTCGGAGTCGGGGTCCGCAACATTCGGGAGTTTGTCGCCATCCATGTCGCCACCAGGGAGGAGCCGTCCCAAGGCGTCCGAGGGCGCCTTGCCTTCGAGGGCGAAGACGGCCGAGGCGAGCGGATGCGGGTCCGGACCCCACGCGTACGCGGAGCCGGCGACCGCCTCGTCGAATCGGTCCATCCAATAGGCAGCCTCGTCCCCATCCGGGACACCATCATCATCCGTATCCGGATTGGTCGGATCGAGCCGTGGTAAAAGTATGCCTCGCCAATGCTGGACGCCGAGTTCCTGCCCGTCCGTGAGGCCGTCGAAATCGGTATCCGGAGCGGATGGATCCGTTGGCGGAAACGTCACGTTTCCTTGCACGCCTCGACGTTCCTCCATATCGATGAGGCCATCAACGTCGGAATCGAGACGCGTAGGGTCCGATCTGACGCGCTTAGACTTACCGTCAAGGCTCACGTTCCAACCGACGATCTCTTCGATGTCTGCGAGCCCGTCGGAGTCCGTGTCGTTCAACCGGGGATCCGTACCACCCCACCATGGGCCGTTGCGACTCTCGTTCCAGAGGGGCAGGCGATTGACCTTGTATTCGTCGTGGACGGTGAGAACGGCGTGGACGGTCCCGTTCGCTATCGTCAAGTCCCGCTCTTCCGTCGTGTTCTCGTGCGCACGTGGGTCTAGGGGGTCCAAATCGTAACGCACCAGCCAGCCATCCGGGATCGGGCCACCGATCGTGCTCTGATGCTTAGGATCGAGGCCACCACCAAGAAGCGTCTCGTTAGGGTAGAGGCGCACCGAAGCGAGGAACTCGTCGATGTTCGTGAGACCATCGTTGTCAGTGTCCTGGAAGGGGATGGCGGCGTCGAGCGCGTCGAAACCGTGTCCAACCAACCAACCATCGGCTATTCCCGATCCCGCGGTTGAAAAGAGGCGAGGGCTCGTGCCGAGGCGCAACTCGTCGACGTCCGGCAGCCCATCGCGGTCGCCATCGGGCGAGAGGGCGTGTAGTCCCCGCTGGTACGCTTCGCGAGGAGTCCACGTGACGCCCGCAACGTCTGGAACGCGGTCGTGCCGGGAAGCGTCGAAGGGGTCCACTCCCTCGCGGATTAGCCACGAATATGGAACGTTACTGTCATTCATGTACGCACGAGTCGGGTCGAGCCGACCGGGCCACACGCCGTCATCCGTCTCGTTCCATGTCGATGGTTTCCCGTACTCGTAGGCTTCGAAAAGCGTCATCCGGTACTCGGCCGGAAGTCCTGCCGGTCCATAGATCTCCGGGCTTTCCGGAGGGCGAGGGTACGGCGCAGTCCGATTTCCCAGATCGGGATCGGAAACTTCCAGGCCGTGCGCCTTGATCCACTCCTCTGGAAGCTCGTGAAGGGGCGCTCGCGCCAGGGGGTCTGTCCCGAGTATCGCGTTCTCGTACGCGTCTGGGACACCATCATTGTCGGAGTCAATCGCATCGACGGAGCCCGAGGACGCCCGGAAGTCCGCTCTCTCCGCGGACGTTGCGAGGATTCCCTCGACGACCCAAACCCCGAGGATGATCTGGGACGCTAGAGCGAGAACGAGGATCGTCGTCGCTCGCCTCTCTGATCCGCGCAGCCGCCGCCGTGCGCTTTGGAGCGTCGTACGTAGGATGGACACGTTGAAAGTGACCCTCTCCTAAGTGCGGCTTATGTGTTAAATACCATACGAGGACCGTGCGCGGGGTTTCAAAAAAAAGCTCCAAAAGGTTCTTGTTTATGGAGGGGGCGGCACGCGATGGCCTTTCGGACTCAGGGTACCCTATGGGCACTCGATGGCGGAACCCATTCCAATCTTGATGCAAGGCGTTTTCCAAGCAAGAAATCCGGTTGCCCCAGAAGTATACGAATCGCAAGCCACGGACAGCCCGTAGGCCCCACGCACCGGCCTGGAATTCGTCATACTCGGTACGCAGTGGTCAGATGGCCGCGCCGCCGTTCTGCCTGGCAAAATAGACCGTCGGCGGCCCGACGTTCAAAGGGGACTTCAACACGGGAGTTGGCGGCGGCTTCCCGTTCGTGACGGGTTGGGGAGACCACACGGGCTCCACTACTTCCGTTCGGGTCAATCCACAAATGGTTCCGAGTGAGATCCACGACGTCGCCTGCGTGGACGTTGACGGCAATTGTTCAGGAAGTTCAGGTGATGACGTGGATCTCTGCGGTTGCCTCGATGTCTCTTTGATCACGGGTGGCGCTTGTCAGGTCTACGCGGACCCCGCAGCTGCCGACCCAACTCTACACGTCTTCATCCTCGCCAAAACAATCGTGAAGGACGAGGGCATGTAAAACCCGGGTACCGCATAGACCGGTTGGACTTCGGTCGTATGACGAAAAACCGCGACATGTACTACGCGCAGCCGGCAACCGTATATGGCGAAGAGGGATCCGAACAAATGTGGCCGGTAGTGATGCCTGCACCTTCGTTTTCGGCATGCACACCCTCCCGGGTTTCGAGCCACAACGTGTCAAGGCCAACCTCCTCACTGTCGTCCCAGTAAGTGCGGCAATCCGAGTCAGCAGGGAAATCGTACATGGGATCAAAGTCGTTGTCCAGACCGTCGTCGCATTCCGCGAAGCGCGCCGGATCGCCCTCCCATTCTATTTCTACACCTGCTCCTATGAAGACCCATACGCCGAGTTGAACGCCCCAGTGGCTGCCTTTGCGTATCGGGATGCCGCTGTAGCCCGCGTCTGTCCCGGCGCTCCCGTCGTAGCAATTGGATCCAAAGGGGCCGCCCGGGGTGTTGGTCCATATCACGTCGACGAGCCAGTCCGGATATTGGTCGAAGATGAGGCCATCAGCGTTTCCATCTGCTCCCACTAGGAACGGCACTGGACTCCCGGCGATATCAGGTGCGACGCAGGCGTTGGCCGTGTGGTGTCCGTAGTTGACGACCTCGCAGTAGACGGGCAGTTGTTGACTGCACCAAGCGGTTGGCACGACCCCCTGTGTGGCAGTGTGGCTGCCGCCTTCATCGGTATCGTTCAACATGTCGAGCACGCTTCGTCGAAGCCCGGCAAGACGTCGTGGCTGTCATCGGGCGGGAGAGCGCGTAGTCCTCTTCCGTCCGCCTCGTGAACCGTCCACGGGACGCTTGGATCGTCGGCCATGTGGCCGTGAAATTCGGAAAACAAGATACAATCTCAAACATGAACAAGAACGTAGAACAGCCGGGCGCGTCAACCGCGCCCGGCTGTGAAGATGGGGTCCTACCTTACGCTGAGATGTGACCGACGACCGATACGTAGGCGTCGGTAAGGCTCGCCGGCGTGTGGTTCGCGAGCCAGGTCGCATCCGCGGGAACAGGACTTCCGTTTCCGTTTCCGGATTCATCGTTGTCCCAGTACGACGTGCAGTCGGGGACGTCAGCTTCGGCGCCTAGTGCAATCCACGGGCTGAAGTCTATCAAGCCATCCGGGGTGCCCTCGTTGTCTACGCCATCATCGCACTGCGGCTTCCCGGCTGGACCCGCCCAGACGACTCCCGCGGAGTTGGAGACGAAGACGAAATAACCCTTTTCCTCGTATCGCGCCGGCAGTAGGTCGGTTTGGGCCGTATGGGACCTTCGGTCCGTGATTCCACTGTAGCCCGTTGCGGTCGCCGTAGCAGTGCAGGTGCCGCCGCATATCATGACGCCGCTCGACGTGTCAGCCGGATTGAGTGCCGTCACGGAGCCATCATTGTCGCCATCGACACCCCACGTCCACGCAAGGTCCGGAGTACCCACGGCACGGGTCACGGTCACTGTCATTCCGTGGTGGCCACCGGTCGCCGCGCTACACTGGCTCCAGATGTTGCTGTCGTTGGTCGGCAGCGGTCGGCCCGTGCACACTTCGGATGAAACCCAAAGGAATGCTCCGCCGCTGGCGTAATCGAACTCTTCGTCGTAGCTGGCAGGGTCAGGCTGGGGGCCGGGAGCAACGCAAGCAGCCGAGAGCGGATCCTGGAGACAGAACGCGCTCCCGCTGAACGATGTCCCATCGACGGCGGGATCGCAAACGGCCGCGTTCGATTCCTGGAGATTTGCAAAGCTGATCCCATGATCGGTCTCTACGGCTGTGTACCTCTGTTTGGCAAACAATCCGAGAGCCGGTCCAAAGTCGTGGAGAAAACCATCCTGGTGGTCATTTGGAGTCGACCCGTCCGGGGTTTGGCAGGCCCCAAAGGGACCAAACGTGGCCGGCGCCGTCTTGGGGTGGGCGGTGGCTCCTGGCAAGAACGCCATGGCAATCATCAAACCTGCAAGTCCCATTCCAATCGCTTTTCTTTTCGTTAACACACTAATCACTTCCTCAAGTCCAAGAGTTCCGTGACTCTTGGCTATTCGTGCAATGCGCGGTCCGGTTATCTGCCATTTGGCGGAATTTTCTGAAAGATGATGTGGCCGATCGAAGAGCACGAGGACACGCTCGCATGAAGGAAATCCTCCAAATACTTTATATGCCGCTCGCGAACTTGATTTCAAGGTTTTCCAACAATGCGCCTTTACCAAGGAACCGTTGGGCTTCTATTCGTCATCCTCCTCGCAAGCGTTCCGGCAGATTCCGAGGAAATTCAGAATCCCCCCGCCGATCATGCAGGCGGGCCTCTATCCCTGAAAGGAAATGAAACGTGGGAAGGTGAATCGCGCTTCTTCGACCGAGACCTCGTGATCGAGAACGGAAGCACGTTGATCGTGCGAGGCACCACGGTGGCTTTTTCGAATGCTAGTCTCATTGTCGAGGCGGGCGGGCGGCTTGTCTTGGAATCCACCGCCGAGGTGCGCGCAGGCCTCACGAACGCGGACAACGCCACGTGGAATGGTACCGTGCGCGGGGAAATCATTCTCCAGGGCCATCTTCGCGGCAAGCCCGCCTTCCTGGAGGGGCTCGGCGGACACGCTCAACGGACCGCACTGGGGGGAAGCGGAGTCATCTCATTCGATGGCGGCCTGTACGTTCCCGGGACGATCCGAGCGGACCGCGCGCTTGTAAAGCTCTACACGTCAGGCATTTTCGCCTCCGGGGTAGTGGAGTTCACGAACTCGGATTTCTACTCCCCCCGCGGAATGGGCCTAGTGGCAAGCGGTGCCAAGACGCGCATCGAGAGCACCAATTTTGCCGGGCCCGGTGGGTCCATTTTCATCACCGCCAGCAGCGCAGCGCCGAAACGCGTCTCGGCTGAACTTTCGAATCTCACTTTCCAAACGGTAGGCACCGCTATGCAGTTCCGGGACGTTGACATCGAAGCCATGAATATCACTGTAAGAGATGCCGATTCTTGCGCCTGGTTGACTGGTGCGGCCCGCGTCAACATCACCAACCTTTCGTGTTCCGGATTCAGGTCGAACGCCGTTTCCACGACGCCTCTCGGTGCGAGGACCCCGAGCCTGCGCTTGAACAATTTTTCCACCGAGGGCCACGATAAGGCGAACGTCGTCCTGGACGCCACGAAGACCGACCTCGTCGTTACCAAGGCCCATCTAGGTTACGTCAACGGCTCGGCGTTGTGGCTGAAGGGCTCCAATTACACTTTGTACGACGTGGAATTCGGAGGCGCCCTAGACTACGCCGTGAGACTGAACTCACCGTTAGGCGCGCCGGAACGCGCCGTACCCGGCACGGGCCTCGCGGGCACCCAAGGGTGGGTTCTGGCCCAATACACTGCCGGTGTGGTCGTCCGTACGGCCACCGGCGTCGGGGCGCCCAACGCCTCCGTCGATGTGTACCTTCCCAATGGCTCGCTCGAGACTACCCTGTCCACCGACGTTTTGGGCGCGACCACCACGTTCACGGTGGACGGCTGGCGAGTCGGCCCGGCCGGAGAGTATGAAGAGTTTGCCTATGATGTCCATGTGGCCCATGCGAGCGCAGGGGTTGTAACGGGAGAATTACGCCCCGTTCAGCATCCCACGCTAGTTATCACTTTGCCCGAACCGGTTGAGGGCGCTCGTTCTCCAATACCTGAAGTTACACCCCTTGCCCTAGCGATCGCCCTAGTCGGGATTGCATTGTTCGCCCGTGGACGGCGCCGGGCATAGTTCTGACGGGCACAGATAGCTGCGATCGATTGGATGGTTCCAAAAGATGCGATGGCAAGGCGAAGTCCACACGGCCGCCTGCAAGGTGCTTCTGGGACGTATGGATCTCACGGCCACGAACTGGCGAACGCCTCGCAACAATCCGCGGCCACAACACGACCAGGATATGGTGGAGAAGGATGTCGAGCCTCGTGCCCCGGTTGCAAGCCGACTCTTCAGTTCGTGAGAACTTGTTGGAACTCCCGTGGTCCATGAGCGACCCTTCGAGGTTCGCGCAACAACGCAGTCCACGCCATGGAACGGTGTCGCGGTGTACTGGGTCCCGTTGTCGAGACGGAGGTGTGTCCCCGGTGCGAGGCCCATCTTCGGGAACCGATTCATCACGACTCTGTCGAGTGCCTCGCATGCTTCCTTTGAACCGGGTCGTTTGCTGAAGACGTAGCCCAACCACTCGCCCGTACAAGTGTCCACGACCTTCTGCAGATATCCGTAAATGTCTAGGCCGCAGATGATGTATTTCATGTCAATCTGGTACGCCATGTCGGGAGCAATCGAAAGTTGCAAACCCCGCTGCTTCGGGATCCTTCCCCTCGTTTGAACGCACGGGTCGAGGGTGAGGCGTTCGAGCTGCATCACCCCGGACGGCTTTCTCGTTCACGGGCCGTCCAAGCGCCCCTTTGACCATCGCGGTCATTCGCCTGTACCCGAAACTCGGCCTGCCTTCTGAGGTCTCCAAAACGACCCGGCGGACCTCAGGGTCCACCGGGCGAGGCATCCGGAGAATGGGTTCGTAGTAGAGCGAGCTCTGCGCGAGACCGACGAGCGCGCATGCCCTGCGCGCGGGAATTCCCCGATCAATGAGGTACTTCACACGCGCCCCCCTCTGCTTCGAGTGGAGAGACTTGCCCTCTTTTTAACACGTAATTCGCCATCGAGATATTTCCGAGGAGTTCCTTCAATTTCGTGTTCTCACGCTCGAGGGCTTCTTCCCTCTCCGACGGCCCGTTACCCTGCAAGCCGCGAAGCTCACCCTCGAGGAACTTGTCCCGCCACACGTAGATCGTCTGCGAGCTCACCCCGTGCTCGCGACACAATTCAGCCATCGAGCCCTTCCCGCCAAGGAAGGCCACGACCACCTCGAGCCTCTGCTCCGGCGACAACTTCGACGCCCTCACCATGCCAACCCGCCCCGGGAAAGCGCTACGCGTTCATCAACCTGCCAGTGGTCCAATCGAAGAGGGGCGCGCACCAGCGCACCACAAGGGGTCTCGCTCAATAACGCACTCACCACTCTTGGATGACGGCCGACGGCCATTGAAGACGGCGATGCGTCAATTGGGCCTACGGACAGCAGCTATAGTCGATTCTGTAGGCCTTTGTGGTAGTGGCCGCGTCCTCGAGAATCCAGTAGGGGGCGCCAGCGCCCAACACGGTAGCGGGAAGCCGAGCTGTAAATGTTTCAATTGTCAGGTTCCTAATGCGATACCCCGTCTTGAAAGACTCATTGGGTTCAGCCGTCGGATACAGAGCAAGCTCCAGGATTACGAGGTTTGCAGATTGGTCAAACACCGTTTTCGTATAGATCAAGCCTGGCGAACTAACGAAGGATGACGTGCCAACGCCTCCATACAGAAGCGCACCGCCCTCGCCTTCTGGTTGCCCGAGCGGTAATCCCTCCCTGCCGAGGTGGCCATGGCTCTCGAGCCCCAAGACGTTTACACCGCCTTGGAAATGCGGGTAGTTCGTAAGGTCAAAACTGACGCGGTATCGGTACCCGAAATCTCCGTTTAGCCACGGGTCCAAGCTCGAGAGATCTGAGACTTGGATGTAGACGAAAATGCTCCTAGTCGCAGAGTCGTTGGTCAGCCAAACCTTGGTGACGTTGAGCTGAGATCCGATGCCCGGCGAATCCTGCGTATCCGTGATTTCGGGGTTTTCCGCCGTCCCTCCCATCACGCCTGCTGGCAGAACGAGCGATACGGCCACAAGGCACACCCACAAGACAACCGGCAATGAGCGACTCAAGTTTGTCAGCCCCGCCCGTGGATGTCCGGGACACGTCATATAATCTTGTTTGTTCTATTGTGGACAAACAAGTGATCGAAGGTAAGTCTGGCTGGCTGCGCACCTGTTGATGGGTTGCTTTTCAGTTGTCCAATCGATGAATTGGTGCTCGTCCGTCTTGTGTTCGGCGCAAGGGGTTCTACGCGTTGATAGGTAAGGCGTCCGCTGCGCTCTATGCCTTGCAGTTGCCGAATCATCATCCACGCCTCGTAGCCGATTATCCATGTTCCCGGCCTGTGGGTCGGGCACGTGCATGGGTGGGCATTCTTACTTCGGCGAAATTGAGCACTTCTTAGTCGGCGTTTTCACCATGATTCAAAGCCGACGATCAACTCCGGATTACGCACCGCGTCCCCTCGTTTGGACAAGCCGGAGTTCGCCGCCGGACCGGGAGCCGGAGTCTCAGGTTCTTCATGGGGGGTGCCCTTGGCCGATAGCCGATGGGATCGTTTCAAATTCCTTCGCGTGTCAAACAATTCTAATCTTAACGCCGGTTGCAATTTGGCGCAAGAAATCGTAAGATGGGAAAAAGACTCGGCCGTGACTCCACGGCCGAGATCCGCTATCGGACTACCCGAGTCGGATGGCTCCGGACAATGGCCACGAGTATTCATTGCCCTCGTTGTCAACCGTGACATACGGGAGTACGAACACCCATGCCGTCTGATCCACGGCACTTGGATTTTCGTAAATCTGGCAATCCCCGCCCGTGATGTAAGACGTCGAGGTGTTGTGGCAGTCGTCCACGCTGTCGCCGCTTGCCGAGGAACAAACACCATCTCCGTTGACATCGACGCATGCCAAGAATTCCAAGTCAACCACTTCCTGGGGAAGGTTTCCATCCCTAAAAACTGAAACTTTCAGCGTCTGTCCTGAATCGTTACCCCAAAACGTGTCGAACGGGAAGCATCCGCCACCATAGCCACCCCGGTAATCGCCAGCGAACCAGACGGAGGTAGTTGATAGAGATACGTGCGGCTCGTCCACGCATACGAGTCCCAATTCAATGGCGTCGCCGACATGCTCATGCTCGTGGATATGGATTCCGAGAACATGTTCGTTCTGGACCAGATTCAGCGACGCAGCAATCCGACTGTCGCCCTCGAACAGATGGTCGGAGGGATGGGCTTGGCTAGCCTGTGCAGCCGGAATTCCCAATAGCGCAATGGTCGCGACAACTGCCACAATACTACGTTTTTTTGTCTTCAGCATACAACTCACTTTTCCTGAGCCTCCCATTCTCTCAAATGGGATTCAATGCCTGAGATGCGGGTGAAATCTTAAACTCCCTGGAGGAATACCATGAAAAATGTGAGGGTGCTCGAAGGCCGGATAACCCGGCGTCAGGCGCATTGGCCGATGTTGGTGTGTGGTCCGCGCCCTGCTTCCTACCTGTCATTTCGTCTGGTCGCGACGTGAGCCGCGATGAGAGACACGGCCAGGACGGTTCCCACGACACCGGGTCCGCTGACCGCAGTTCCACGATTTGGCGGCTGGAGCGCGACCACCAGCGGTTGATCGGCGTACAGCGCTGCTGGGTCGACAACCACGGCCGATGACCCGGTTCCGGGTGGCGCGAACAAAATGGCCGACAGGCGGCCACCGGCCGGGACACGCTGGAGTATCAGCCGGTCCGCTGGCTCGCCGTCGACCACGAGTTCGACAGGCACAGAAAACGCGTCGCCGGCCCCGCCGTTTGTGACAAACACTTCAACCGTACCGTCGGCGTCATCAATAGTTCCAATTTCAACGCTCAACCGGACATCCCTTATTTCCCAATCCAAAGGTCCGGCTCCCATCCACGAGCCGACCGGTTGTAAGAAATATGATCCCGCGGGTGTATTCCTTTCCGCCGTCACACGTAGTGTCTCTAAGCGGGCTTCTCCGGGGCCAAGTGGGGAATGGGGCTCCGCCCACGCCAACTGCCACCCAGTGGGCCCGTCGATTGCCGGGGGCATGCTGAGGGGGACGTTCCCGTCATTGCGGGCCTCGTAGACCACGTCGACGGGGCGGCCCGGGGCGCTCCATGACGGACTCTGGGGAATGAGAACGCCGAGGCGCCGTTCAGCTACGCTGACATTGAAACCCCATTCGGATCGGGGAACGCCATCAATGACGAATTCAATAACCACTGGATAAGTGCCGGCCTCGGTTGCTAACGGAAGACTCACGACGCCCGAGATCGTGGCGCTCCCGTGCACCGGAATCGTCACTCGCGCATCGGACAAGAACGCGCTCCCTGGGGGCAGTACCGACGGGACGAGACGGATCTGCTCGTCGCCGTTGCCGTCGTTCCTAATGTTTACTTGAGCGTATGCGCGACCACCCCGGTCCAACGCCACGACCGGAGCCTGGTAGGATTGAAACAAAGCGTGGCGTGCGCCCACGATTACCACCAACTCGACATTCTCTTGCAAGACTTCGTCTCCAATGAACTGCGGCATCGTCTCAACTTGGAAAGCGACCCTGACAAGGTCGGTTCGCAGGGCGGTTCCAGGAACTGGGACGGACACGTCCAACTCCGTAGTTGTGGCCGGTGCGAGGCCTGAGAGTTCGCTCACTTCGTACGGTCCGAACTTGATGACAGGGCGTGACCAATCTGGAGGGCGCACCCCGGTGGTATTGAAGCGGATCCCAACCTGCTCGTTCCCGTTGTTCTGGAACCCCACCCTGAAATGTGCTTCGGTCCCCGGAAGCGCTTCTAGCGTGGGTTCCGGGACATGTAGAGCGATTCGGATATCGGGCCTGATTCGCACGATTGCAGCTATCTTGGTGCTCGCGGAGGCGTCGGAGACAGAGGTAGCGACCACCTCCACGATGCTTTGAGATGCCGCGGTCTCAGGTGCCACAACCGCGAGCCTCAGAGTCGCTACTCCTCCAGGATCCAGTTCCACTTCCTGGAACCGAGTTCCAGTTACCGGAAAAACGGCGGCCCAGTCTGTTGAAAGGGGAGACACCGTCACCAATAGGCGATCGGGGATTGAAGCCAAGTTCTTCACGACGAGGGCGACCACCTCTTGCTTGCCTGGGTCCGCCGTCAGCGTTCGGCTTTTCGGTCCTTGCTCGCGGTCGAACCACAAGTCGACGCCATAACTAGCCCGTACGAGGGTCAAGATGGGAACACGGTCAGCAATGGCCGGGTTCCCGCTCGAGGTCGCGCTAATGGCAATGGCGAGGCGCGCGCCCTCCTTAACATCGGTGGGGGCCGTCACGCGTAACTCAACTTCGGCGGAACCGCCGCCCCGAAGGTGAACGATCGTTGGAGACACGGACGCCTCCCAACCGTCCGGCAGGGGTGGTAGTTCCAGGCGAACCGTGTCGTCCGCGTCCCGGCCGCGGTAATCCTTAGCAAGATTTGTGACTAATAGGCGGAAGGTCGCCTCTTTTCCTGGGCCCACGAGGCCGACCATCGGCTCTTGGGACCCTTCTTTCGGTGCAATATTCAGGAGGAAACCCCGGTACTCAGCAGGGCCGCCGGGTTCCGCGCGCAAGGATCGGTCGACGCTTGCGAAATACCCGCCGGCGGACGTGGGGACAACGATTACGGGCTTGGTGGCTTCGATTCTCAACGTCGTCCTGTAATCGTTAGGCACCTTGTGAACCTCGCCGGTTGATTTCAGGGCCGTGGCCTTCACCGACCCATGGTCCATCACTCTGATTTGCGTGCCATTGTGCAGTGCCACGACGTTGACGGGCCACAATACTTCAAACCTCGACCCGGCGGCACCCCCCACAGGCGTGACTAGCGGATCTGCCGCTCCACTACTGGGGCTACCCCCGAAAACAGCCAGCCGACCCTTCGGGGCGATGTCATGGCTATTAGAGTCCGAGGTTACGTGGAACAGCACGGGACATCTGTCTACGCCCTCGGTTCCGCGGCCCGGTACGGCAAGATGCCTTTCCATTTGGCCCACCTCTGCCCGCCCGCTCGTCGAGGCGAGCTCTGTGCCGCCTCGTTGCGTGGGCAGAACTAACTCACCACTTGCGCCTCTCCCCCAGAAATTGACGGTCTCTCCTAGGCCCGATACGACATACTCCCCGCCGTGGAACAAGTACCTGTCGCTCGGCCCCCTTACTTCACAAGGAGGATAAAGACCCGGACACTCTCGCGAACCATTGGGGCATAACCCGCCGGCCCAGGGGTAGCCAAAGAGGCGGCTCCCCGTCGGCGCTCCCCATGAAGAGACGAATTGGCTCTTGCCACTCACGGGCCACATCGTGATGAGGATCGGCGCGCTAGCTTCAATGTACACCAGGTTCGCCCCCGAGGGGTCGACGGTCTTCATTGGCGCGCTCGGGCCTAGTTCTATCCGCGCGATCTCCGTATTGTTCGGCATCGCCTTCAATACGACATTCGAGGCTCCGGTCAAGGCCATGATGGTGAACGGCGAACGCCCAGAATCGAAGAGGAACTTGGAGCCGAGGAGTCCAGAGTCTAAACTGGGTACCGGTCCCATAGCGCGACCGAACAGATCCGGCCCAAAGGCCAGTATTGGTTTGTCCGACGTCACACGGACGAGGACGGCAGCGCCAGTAGTCGCGGTGGCCGTGATGCGTGCTCCTCGACCCACCTTGAAGGGTTCATCGCGCAGGCGCCGCACGTGACCACTGTCGTCATAGACATCGATGTACGCGGTTGTCCCATCTTCAAGGCCAACGATGCCAACCGTTTGCGCCGCACCATAGAGGGTCGTACCCCGACCAATCCAATACCTAGCGTCGAGAGGTGCCGTCGCGCCTTCACCATATGTCGCTGATTCTTTCTTCCCGTTGGCGGTCGTATCAAGGTATACCATGAAGTATCGCGTCTCCCCGGGTCGAGTCTCTCCTGGAAGTACCCAAGCTACATGGATGTCGGGCTGCGTCTTGTTATCGAAGGTCGATACTCCGTCTAGGAACCCCATCCAAACTTTGGCTGGAACTTCTGCCTTCACGAGACCAGAAGAATCATCACCAGACCCCTTTGGTTTGTACTCTATGACCCGGATTGATGCCTCGTCGAGTGAGAACACCTGAAGGGTGCGGCCTCTCGTTCCGGCGGAGGACGCCCAACCGCTCGCCAGTAAAGCGCTCCTGACATCGAGGTCGTGGGACACGGTCGCATCTACCACCGCGTGGTCCAAGGCATTGGTCACCTTCAAAGGGATTCTTACATGCCAGCCGTCCCGCATGTCGGTAGCCCCCCACCACTCGGCGACCGGCGTTGGTGCACTCTCGCCGTCGACAATCGGCGTAAAGGCCGACAGAAGCATGACGAAGGCGAGGCAGCAAGGGAGAGGATTGCGCGTCAGGGTTTGTTCCCCCGAGTTCGCCGATCAAGCCGAAGGGCCGCGAAGAAGACGATCGGGAGCAACATGGGCAATGAAGCTTCTGGCACGGCGCGCTTGGCACCGTTGACGTAATCAGACTCCACAACGAGGGCGTCGACGTAAGCGATGGAGCCCCGGCCGGCAGGGCCGTTCGGATCGACGGCGATGACGACATTGTGCCTTCCAGCCGTGGACTTCCAGTTGAGGCGGACATCCTGGGTCTTGCCAGATTGCATTTCACCAATCAGCTCACGGGCGCTGAGGACACCATCAACGTAGAATTCAACCGGGACTTCTTTTGAAGCTAAGGCACTCGGATTGCTAATGGTCACGATGTAGGTCACCAATTGTCCTTCCGCCCATTGCGAAGTGTGGGTGGGTTTGTGCACGCGGGCGATCTCCAAGAGGGGCCGTCGAAGGTCAATCGAGAGCGGGACCGAACTTGCGATTTTGGCGTTCGCCGCCAGGATCCCGGCGTTCACCAAGGCGGCGCGCATCGAAAAGAGGCCATTGGGGCCCTCTGGCGCAGCGGCGATTGTCAGGCGTAAGTCACGGTGGTCTCCATCCATCAGTACGATAGACGGGGAGTCAAACGTCGCGATGGCTTGATCCGGGAGGCCTACAACGATCGGCTGGACGACGGTCGGCACATTGCCTTGATAGCCCACTGTGAGCACGGCGACGAGATCACTGCCATAAGTCTTGGTCGATTCCACGGCAACATTGATGTCGCCCCATGCCTCCACTTGCATTGTGCAGTTTGCTTCCGATAGGATTCGCCCGCCAAGAGTTGCGACGAGGGACACCTCAAGGAGTCCCGGCGCGGTCGATGGCGCCAATCTGATGTTTAGCCCGCCTTGATGAATCCCACCCGGCGGAATCACTGGCAGAGTCGTTCGGCCCAAGGCGACGCCATCCTTATTGATGGAGACCGAGGGCGAGATAGGGATGTTCCCCGTATTGGCCACGTCGAAGGCGAACGGAAGACTGGCTGGCTGTCCGGTCCCCATGCAAGGAAACAGCTCGGCCGAGGGCGTTTCCGCGACATCGACGAGAATGGTGCGTCGCGTCTCCTTCCCGTCCGACCCAAGGGCTCCTATGGTGATGAGACGGGTGCCGGCAAGGTCTCGCTGTGTCGGAGCAAGCGTGAGCTCAAGTGACCTTCTTTCGCCGCTCCCGATTGCCACATCCTTTGGATCGATAACCGCGAACGGACCCTGTGGGCTCAGAGCGTTCAAGGTGACGACAAGAGGGTACGGCCCGCTATTAATGAGCTCCAGCGCCACCACCTTGGTTTCCCCGGGATTGGCCAGGATTCGACCGCCTGAAACGTTGATCATCAGTTCCGGAGGAAGAACTGGAAGGTCGAGCGTATGCTCGTTATTCGCCGTTTGGATTTCAAGGTCCTTCGTGAAAACCAGTACGCGATAGCGTGGACTGCTTTCCGACGCGAAGTGGTTCACTCGGATCGGGTAGGCATCGCCAGGTCTCAGAAGCGGCACCGCCTCCTCTTTCAAGACCGAGCCTCCAGCAAGGATCCTGACAACCACGTCGTGAGCGTCCGAGAAGCCCCGGTTGGCGACCGAAGCGGAGATTCGTATGAGTTGGCCTGGGACGGCTTCATGGATTGGGACCCCGTCGGGGTTAGTTATCTCTATGTCCTTGGAATCCACAACGAGATCCGGCCGAATCAACGGTACAACCCGGACGCGAACCGTGAAGTCGTCGTTCGTCCTGTCGTAATCGATGTTCAGTCGATCTGGATCCACGATGGCGCGGAAGAAGAAAATGCTCCGCTTGCCCAGCGGAGGGGCCCATGCCGCGCTAACTACGGTGGATTGTTCCGAACTGGGGAAAGGTTCTAGGGAATCCACGATTTCGTCATGTTCCCAAATTGCCGATCCGGATGGCTCCAAGATTGACAAGCGCACCAGGGTCGCGCGACTCCGCTCTCTGCCCTGATTCGTAAGAATAACGCTGAATTCGTGGGGAATCGCTTCCTCTAGATCAGATTCTTCCGAACGCGCCGCCTTCCCATCAACAACGACTGCCGCTACCAGGTCGGCCCGTGGCTTAGGGTGGAACGCGAAACGGGCAGAAGCTGTGGTCGCGACGTATTCTGTATTCGCGTCGCCGACGCTGATTCCGGCCACCACACCCTGGTCGGACGCGCCCCTGGCCGGGGGGGCTTGCGCAATCAGGGTGAACACCGACGATTCCCCAGGGTCCAATGTTGTATGCGCAGGGTCTATCGAAAACCAGCCGATCTGTCCGGGGGTTGCCGACGGTACATGCGTCGAAACTCTCGATTCGACAGAACGAGGAGCCAAGCCGCTATTCGTCACCAGGAAACGGTACGCCTTTTGCGCGCTGTCTTCCAGCCCCCATTCCTGGTCGTGTGGAACGAGACGCAGCGCCCCACCTTCCACAGCTACTCCGTCCAGTCGCCAACCTTGTCCGGTGGCGTTAGTTACCTCGAACTGGATGACCGCGTTCTTGGAGCCGAGACAACCAAGCGTTGTGTCTTCTGGCAGCGGCATACGCACCTGCTCCCACTCCGTGGAACGCCCCGCCATTTGGGCGTCACCCTTTTCCGGCTGAAGGCGAGTATCGTTACAAAACACGCGTATCTCACCCGATGAGTCAAAGAGAGGCTTGTGCCAGAATGTCAACTCCGGATCTGGACCTGGGACTCTAAGATCAATTGGCGAGCTGACTAAGGAGCCGTTGACGCGCCCCAGGCTTGAGCCGTTCCCATAGAACGCCGCGTCGTCGTACCCGAAGATGACACTACCGTTCCCGAACGGAGCGCCTTCGATCGCGGTTCTAAACTGCCACGGTTCGGAACCCGACGGAATCCAGCGGTCCAAAGTACCGTCGAACCCACTTGTTAGAGCGATATCACTCGTTGCGACTCGGTAGGAAAGGTTCTCTGAGAGAGTAATGTAGCTCGATTTAGACGTGGTCGCCGTTACGGTGATGCCCAACGTGTAGTTGCCGACCCAAGGAAGGGCTACCGGCTGGAGCGTCAATGCCGCCCGTTCTCCCGGATTCAGAGGGATTGGTCCCGTCTCAAGCGTCTTCCCCTCCAACGCGTCCCCGTTGTCGACATGCGTCCATCGCCCGGTGAGCCTCAACCCATTCAGGCTGATGTTCCCCAGGTTTTGGATCGTGGCGACGACCGTAACGTTCCCGGGACTTTCCAGATACACGGGATTGAGCGCGACCCTCTCGAACCCCAGAGCCGCCGTGTCATTGACCTCCATGGTCCAGGAAATTCGGGCGCGGCCGGGGACATCGTCAATCACCGGAGCGTAGGTTGCCCCGGACGGTCGGTAGTCCGCATCGAGTACTTCCAAGACGATCCTGTGTTGGGATTCGACCTGGCCGGCCTTCACTAAGAACGCGAAGGGCTGGACCGAACCCTCTTCTCCTGCAGGCTCGAGTTTGTCGATGACCACCACTCGATCGTAGCCCGGGGCGATGCCTTCGGGCCGCCCGTCAGGGACGCTGACGCTCGGAAAAGCGGCCCCAATCGTCCTCAAGCCCACTGCAACGTCTCTCCGGGTCGAGCTACCGAAGTTTTTGACGAATCCTCGGAGAATTGAAAGGGCACCTTCACCGACGGTCGAGGGCTGGCTTCCATCATCCAAATAGATGCCGATGCTTCTGTTGTAGCTTCTGCCACTCACCTCAAACTGATCGAATCCTAGGGAACCATGGAGGACACTCGCATCTGTTCCCACGCGCACCCTGAATCGGGCATCGTTGGTGCTTAGGACATTTCCAACCACGGCAATCGAACCAAGCGTCCACCCATGATTCATCCCACCAAAACCATTCTCATTGGATGTGGCGAATGCGTGAAATCCGAAGCGCACGGTCTCGCCCAGGTAATCACTCAGATCGAATTCACTCGTCCTGAAATCGGGGCCGCTCTCCCCCGTGAAAGCGTAGGAAACAGTTATCTCGTAGGGCCGATAGAACGCGGCGGCGTCGCTGAGGTCACTTTTGCTTCGATAGCGCTGGTAATAATAGCGCGGAAAGTGATCAAAACTATCACCGCAATCGGCGAACGTCTTGTCGTACGGAGATCCCTCGTGGTCCGCGTCGACATTCACCCTCTCGGTGCGTTCATGATCCGGTCCGCCAGCATCGGCAAAAAGCTGCTTCCACGCGTCCCACTGGCCCGTGGTTCTATTGAATCTGGAAACCTCGACGGCACCGCCCTCGTACACCCTGCCTTCCCATCGGAGAGAGCCGTAATCAAGCGCACTGCTCGGATCGTCCTCAAAGGAAAAATTATGCAGGTGTTTCAGGAGGAGACTCGCTTTCACGCCCCCGAGATTCGCGAGGTCGACGGCCGGGGTAATGAGTCGCGTGTCCATGTTGGGTCTCGATTGGACGTGCCACATCGGGGACGACGTTCCGTCTGGCCCGATGGACCGGACCACGCTCCAATCCCCCGGGCGCGCCGGAATGGACGAAACGCGCTGCCACTCGCCGCCTTCGATGCGCCATGCCTCCGAATCGCCGTCATCGTCACCGGTCAACCGCGCCACGAGGTCTAGAGTTCCATTCACGAAGCGCGTGGCCCGAAGGTCGATGTCCTCGATGCCCCACCCCATTGCGCCGACCGTGACCTCCTTGGAATCGTATTCGAAAGAGATGGTTGTCGGCTCGTTGAGGCTAAGACCTCTGAGAACGGCCCCGACCCTGTTCCAGGGGCCGAGGCTCTCAATCAACCGCACGTCCCTTGCCGTAGCGTACACGATGGGCGCGGGGGCTTCCTCGGGCCACTGAGTGACCTGCAAACCGTAGGTGGCGCCTATTCCTATCCATGAGGAACCCGCATTGCCCGGGCGCCAATCTATCCAAGAAAGTTCAATCGCATCATTCTCGGTTACACCAACTTGTGAGAACGGGACGAAATCACGGGTAAGTTTTCGCGTCAATCCCGTGGACCCAGCGTTTGCCATGCCGCTCCACCAGAAGGTCCCGTTTTGCGCTTTCACACCCTCAGTCAAGTTCTGAAATTCCCAACGGGAAGGGTCATCCGCGCCTTCTTCTGCAGCATATACGCCCATTCCGACGCTTTTCATGAAGCCGAGCACGCTGGGAGCTTGCAGAACGGTGAACTCGGCGGCCTGCGTGAGTTGAGGCAAGGCACCTAGGCTGAAGGACTTGGACACCCACCCGTCGAGGCTTCCTGTCTCCTCTCGGGAGTCCCCCGACAAACCGAAGGTCGGATGAGCGGGGGATGTCGAGGCAGCGAGTGGATTACTATTTACGATGCCGGTCGGGTATTGAATCACCCGCCCGCGGGTATCGAGCGGGGGAACGGGGAGCCACGAGCTGCCATTGTCGACGGACACCTCTAGGAGGGCCCCATCATAACCTGACTCGAGGGCGTAGCGAGCGACCATGTTGACGGTGGCGCTCTGTGCGCTTGAGAGAGGGACGGTAGGGCTTTCCACCCACGCATCGGTGTACGGAGCGATTGCGCCCGTTGTTCGGTTGTAGAAAAGGACGCCTTGGTTGCTCAAGAACCCGGGGCCGGGACCCCACAGGTCTTCTGGGCTCGACTTCCATCGAGAGGCCGCTTCGAAATCATCGTATGCCAAGCTCTCCTCCGCCAAGAAGAAACTTCTGTGCGCGACGGTCTCGATAGTCTGGTTGGTCGCATGGTTCATGAATTCCATTGCGAGTGTGAGAACGTAAAGACCAGCGGACGCCGGCACGAAGTAGTCGTCCATGGGCTTCTTCTCAGGGTTCGTTTCCATGCCGGCGAAAGGCGACCCCCGTGGGTCGACGTCCAATGCCCGTGCAAGGGTCCAGCTGCGCTCTTCGACGAGTGAGCGATTCCCGGCGTCCAGGCGCTCAATTATGCGGCGGACGACCGCATTCTCGAGCGGAACGTTGCCGCTGTTGAACAGCATCGAGTCCACGTAGCGCGCGATCCCGGCGCGTGCGCTCTGTGGTGAAGCAGCCGCTGTTACGTTTGCCGCCCTGACGGAGACGGCCGATAGAGATCCGTCAGAACCCAAGGTGAGTTCATCGTTGAAGAAATTTTCGTCGTCGACGTGACCGGACGCCGGCTCCACCCGTGCCGTGATCTCATAACGCCGTCCCTCGATTGGCGGGACTTCCCACGGTACGAAAAACGACTTCACCTCTCCCGCCGATAGCAGACCTGCCCGTTCCACGACTTCCTGGATAACCGCACCATTTAGCTCCTGTACGACGAGCCGCACTTGGAAGTCCTCTTGAAACCGCCCTACGTTTCGGACCGTCACGTTCAATGGAACGGTCGTCGCGGGTCCGACGCCTAGTGTTCGCCAGTCGTACGGCGTGTCCAGGGATACCCCCGAAACCTCCGCGTCGACGCCGAAGACCTTGACTGGTGCCACGCGCACATCGCCGAGCGTCCACAGGGAGGACATCGGATTCCCAATGCCTGGGCGCGTCGTTGGCGATACGTGAAAGGCCAACCGGATGTCCCGTCCGGAGAGATTGATCCCGTCGATTGCTTGGCGCTCCGGCGTCAGAACGAAGGCAGGTACGCTCGTCGCGGGCCAAGGATCATAACGTCTCCAGGTGAGGGACGGAATTTCGTCGCGGTAAGCCATGTTCTTGACATACCCGCCATCGGCGCAGACTGTCCCGGAAGACGTCTCGGGGCAAGGACCTGGGTGATAAAACCCGTCTCCGTGGGTCCACGAACTCAGTCCGGGACTCCTCTCTCTACATGTGTCGTCTCGTTCAAGAGGCCCGGAGTAGCCCTCGGCTCTACTCCCGCAACCAGGCAGGTTCCAGTAGGTCGTGTCCGGAACGAGTCGATAGAAACGAGACCAATTCCCATCCTCGCGTGCATATTGGAGCTCGACAAAACCCATTTTCAGAATCTCGTAGGAGGGCGAGGAGGGCCCATCCAGCGGATAGGCCGGAAATAGATAGTTATGCGCGAATGTCAACACGGGATCCTCGGTGGTGCCCACGTGAATGATGGGCGAAACCAGCCTTTCGGACGGGCCCATGCCCGCCGGATCATCGTACTTCCAGAGGGCGGGATTGCCATCGACGAGCATACCCGTAGCAACGTCCGAGCCGTTCCGCCATATGCCTGCTCCGCGTTCATCCAGGGCACGGCTCTTAGACCATGGTCGCCAGCAATTCCTTAGGATGGGGTTGTTGCTGTCCGGTTGGGGAGGGTCCCACGGGCATTGCGAGGGGACTGCTGGCCCCACCACGGCGGTGGGCGAACCCGGCAAGTAAAGCTCCTCTCCCGTGATGCGAATCAAATCGATGCGCTGCGACTCCTCCCCATTCAAGGGAATGCCGGTGAGAATCAGAGAATCGAGGAAGAACTGACCGCCACTAGGCAGAACCATGACATCCAGCTCCAAACCATCCACCGCCCAGATGTCAAGATAACCGTCTCTCGGGTCGGGCTCAACGGGAATGACTTGTGTGACCCATGAACTGTTGGTTTCGATCGCCATGCGAGTGTTGCCTTGGGGGAGATGGACCTTCCATACTTCGATACGTTCCTTACTTGTCGGTTCGAGCGCGACCGGCCGAGCGTATGCAATCACGATGTCGACCGGCATTCCGCGAGACTGGTGCCTTATCGAAAGGCGGAGGTCTGTAAATTTCGCGTTCCCAACAGCAGCCGCAGCCGGCGTCGGAAGGGCGCGGAGCGTTACCGTGTTCTCGGTATCGGACGATCCGAGGGCCACCCACATCCCCTCATCATCCATTGGTATCGGCTTGTCCGCGAGTTGAGCCTCCCATCCCAGCTCTGCGACAGTTCCGCGGTTCAAGAAAATCGGAGGGGGCGACGCGTGGACGAAATACGAAGCGTCCCTGAGGACCACCCCACCCCCTTCCATCGCGAAACGCGCTCGGATTGTGTGGTTGCCCCGGGCTGCCGAAGTACCGGCAATCGTGCGCGCTTGCACCCCCCCCGGTTCCAACACCACCTCCGCGTCGAGTTGCGCGATGACGACCCCGGTACTCGCATTCGGCTGCGCCTCATCCGGCAGTCGTTCAACGACATGCAGGTCCCCCTTAAGGACCTCGTTTCCCGTGTTCATCAAAAGAACCTGGACCGGGGACGGTTCGCCGTAGTCAATGATCGTCTTCGACGGAACAACGTCCAATCTCGCGTCCTTGACGACACTAATCGAGTAGGTCCGCTTCGCCTCATTGTCGGGCGTGGGATCTGGCAGCCTTTGCCCGGCAGGGCCCGGATTCCAGGCAGTGGCTCGTACTTGGATTTCATTTCCTTCATTGGTGGGGATGGGCAAGGTGATGCCCGTCGTCCACACTTCGCCTGGCAACAGGTATTTGGAAAACGCCCGAACGATGGATCCTCCCGGGACTCCCACGCCCTCCAGGGTCATCGTGAGATTCGCAATACCGGCGTTGCTCGCCGCGTTGATAGTAATTGCGGAAAAAGTGGCGTTTGTTCCCGGGGCCACCCTGGCGAAAGGCTCGCGCCAGTCCATCCGATAACGTGGCCCGTCGATGTCATAGACTTTCAGGTTCTTGCCGAAAGCGGGCGCGGAGACGTGGAGAGAATCGATCAACCAACCGAACGGGCCTCCGTCGGGGAACCGTTGCTTTCCAAAGTAATCGGGGTCGTCGGCTGCCATTTTCCCAGCGGTCGTCTCGAATCCTATCCATATCCTGCGCCCGGACCAACGCGTAAGGTCGAAAGCTACATCGTGCCAAGGTTTGGTACCGCGCAATGTCTCGCCGGAAGGCGTTCCGTCATCGTCTGCTAAGAAATCGTCGCCCGCCAGCGGAGTCAACACGGTCCGCTTAGCGCCAGCCAGGGCGGGATCGGTAGTAAATAGTACGACACGGCCTTCATCCGAAGTGGCGCCGAAGTTGTATCGCTGCCTGACTGTTAGAAGAATCTGTTTTGGTTGGAATCGGCCGCCGAAGCTTGGTAGTCCTGCACACATCGCGTTAATGGCGGACGACAGGGCCGGCCCGGCAGGGTTCGGCACTTGACCGCCGACCTGCGGTGGTAGCGTGATTGGTGCGCCAGCCGTCGCACTCCCCTGGCCACACGCCCCGCGAAGAGTTTCGTCTGGCTCGGTTCCAGGGTCGTCCTGGACAACGTAGTACTCGCTTAGTTGCAGGAGCCATGCAGACAGATCGAGCACCGGGGATACGAGGAACGCGGATCCTGAAGTGTATGCATGGGTTGTCACGTTGGTCATCGCATACGCAGCTGTTGAGCCGCCCTTTGCGTCCGAGACGGCTTCAACATGCCATTCGCCAGATAAAACTCGCCATTCCCCAATCCCACCAGTCCGCGTCCCTTCATCGAAATGGTCTTCGAACACGCGTGATGGGACCACAGGCAACCATTCGTTTGGCGTCACACCAGTCGCATTAAGCGCTTTCGTGAGTTCCTCGGCCGTTTCATTCCGTCGCCTGAATATCTCGCGCAGGAGGTGGTCCGTGGTAGGGTTCGGAGACTGCTCCATCACGGTCTCTTCCGTGGAGTCGGAGGTATCCTTCGCGACCCTTTCGACGCTCGTGGGTTCCGTCGTCTGCCCATCGGATTCGCCTATGAACGGGAAAATCGATGGTCCTGTCAGTAGGAAGAGGAGAAGCCAAGGGCGGAACCGACTCCTAAGTGGGACGTATCGGCGCTTCTTAAGGGCCACAAGCTTTCAGTTCACTTCATTCGCTAAATCGTCATTGGAGGAAAAATAGAATTAGTCGGGGCGCCAGCTTCAAGGGAATGGAAAAGATGTATTGTTCGGTCCCAGGTTTGGATCAAGCGCAATGTTGGAGTGACGAAGAGGCTACATGGTCCGGTCCAAACGACGAGGGGCACGCGCGAGAACCATTCGACCATGGAGCGCAACAAGGAGTCGATCTCCTTCAACATCACACGGAAAGTATCAAGAGAGGGTGAGGGGTCGGCCGCAGCAGGTAGGGGGGCGAAAACCTGCTGCGGCCTGCGACCGGCCATCCGCCAATTCCTTAAGGAGGCCATTCGACGCATGGGAAGCGTGGTTCATGTTCGTATTGGAGGATATTTGGTCGCGCCTGTGGCAGTACCGACCGTCAGGATTGAGTCCAACTGGGCCGGGCCGGAATCAGAGCCTGTTGCAATTGTGGAAGGCGGTGGCCCACAAGTCGAGGAGCCAAATGGCGCACGGCGATCGGATGCATGGAGACGATGTCGCCACGTGAAAGGCGACGCCGTATGTCACCCCATTTCATACACACGTTAAAGACCTTTCCGACCTTGGGTATTCTTGATAGCCTCATTAACGCCAGCGTTGGGCCGGGAGAGACTCCCGGCCTCACCTCCTCCTTAGGCCGTTTTGCCGAGGTTCTTGCGATTTTTGGCGTTTCTAGCCGTACTGGAGACACGCCGGACGATGTACGTCACGCTCCCGGCGCGTCACTGGTTCTCCTTCGCAGCCGAAACGGTCTCCGCCCATCGCGCTACAATTCGTGCGAGCTCCCGTTGGAAAGTGTCCAACCCCGCGGGTTTTGCGAACATCTCGTCCTCCCCGGAAAACTCCGGCGCTTCGGGAAAGACCGCCTTGGCCAGGGACGTGAATACCGCGACTCGTACTTCCTCGTGCGCGTGTCGCGCTCGGACGTGGCGCATCAACTCCAATCCCGTCATCTCGGGCATGACGAAATCCGTGATCACGAGCACGTTTCGCCCCTGCTTCACGAGCTCGTCGAGCCTTGAAAGCGCTTCGGGGCCGGAACTTGCCTCGGTAAGGAGGAACTTCCGATCTGGATTCAAGCGCCCTAAGAGGACCTTCGCCAGAAGCCTATGATCATCATTGTCGTCGACGACTAGGACGCATGGAGAAGCCGTCACACAACGTGGTCTCCATTCATCTCGTGGCGTAACGGCAATCTGATCGTGAACGTCGTTCCGATCCCTTCTTGGCTGGTAACGGAGATCGACCCTCCAAGACCCTCAACAAGGCGCTTGGTGATGCTCAAACCAAGACCGCTCCCGCCGTGGTTGCGTTTCTTCAAGCGGCGGTTGGCGAAGGGTTGAAACAGCGCGCCCTCCAGTTCCTTGGACATGCCGGCCCCGTTGTCTTGGACGCGAAGAACCAGGTCATCATCATTTCTGTCCCACCAGATGAGGACGCTCGCCCCGTCTTTGGCTGGCATGTACGTGATGGCGTTATGTGCGATGTTCGTGATGGCGTGTCGAAGCCTGTCCACGTCGGTCTCGATTTCCAAGGGTGGACCTGCCGTCAAGAGCTCGACTCCCCGGGATTTGGCGAGTACTCGTAGCTCCGCGAAGACAGCCTCTGCCACATGAGTAACGTCCGCGATGCGATACGTGGGTTCCTGCTGCTCCACGCGGGCAAACTCCATGAGCTCGACGATGAGTTTCTGGAGACTCTCGTTGGCGCGATTGGCCCGCGACAAGTACTCGCGGAGTTCGCCTTGTCCCGGATTCTTTTTCGCCACCTCCTCCTCCGCCAACTGCACGAAGCCCGTGATCGTGATTATGGAGCTCTTGATGTCATGCGAGACGGTGTAGAAGAAAAGTTCCATCTCCTGTTGTTTGCGCTGGAGGGCCGTGGTCCGCTCGGCGACCATCGTCTCCAGATTCCGTTGAAGCGTCATCAATTCGGCGCGTTCTTCGGCCAACGACGCAGCCATGGCGTTGAAATCCGTCGCAAGTTCCCGTAGTTCCAACGCGCCGCGCGGGCGAGCCCTCGCGTCAAGCCTGCCGCTTGCCATCTTGCGCGCGGCGGTGCGCACTTCGGCCAGTGGCCGCGTTATGAGCCCCGTCGCGATCACGCCGAGGATCGCCGCCGTTCCCACGAGACCGGCAGAGGTCAGCGCAGCGTTCCACACGAGTTGTCCTTGGAGCGCCGTCATTCGACTCTTGGGGCTAAGCGTGACGACGACAAACGGAAGCGCATCGGAGCGGGCCCCCGTCGCAAGAACGTCCCCCGAGACCCCATCCCAACTCGATTCAACTACGGCGTCGTGGTCGGATTCGAGAGTCCGCCACGCGTCCAAACCCGCAAGGGAATCCTGCCCCTGGTCTGGAAGCGTGCTTGCGACGATGCCGCCTCCAAGATCCGTGAGGATGGCTTCGCCTCGTTGCGCGATGTTTTCGATGAGGATCTTGTCCAAGCTTCCCGTGCTGAGAATGCCTACGACGCTCATGGGGCGTTCGGTAGGCGAAGCGGGGACCGGGACCACCCAATAAGGTGGGCCCAAACGGGGATCTATCGAGAGGATTGGCTTGTTTGAATCCACGCTCAGGCGTAATGTCGGATCGGTTTCAAACGAGGCGAAAGGGGTGCCGTCGCCGGCGGGCCTTGACACCAGCACCTTTCCTCCCCAGTCCACCAGCAATACGCGTTGGAAGTCTGAGGAATGCGCAACCAACGGGTCAAAGATGGTTTGGATTGCCCTCGTGTCGACCGCGGGTTCGAGGTCCGCCGCGTTTATCGTGCCGGCCGTGGAGGCCAAGGACCGTTGCCTGGACTCGAAGAATCCCGAGACGCCGTTCAGCGTATTGGACCCAGATGCCCGCTGCTCTTCTATTATAGAGTCGCGGATGCGAGAATTAGTCTGCTGCAGCCCGAATCCAGTGGAGACGCCCGCCACCACCACGACCGCCGCAATGAAGATCACAGTAATTTGCCAGCGGAGGTTCCACCTCATCGATTTCTCCTGAGTCCACGAACAAGCGTAATGCCCACGAGACCGGCCAGCACGGTCTCCCAGACGAGCGGCGCCGGGACGGGCGCGAAGTTGGGCCCATCGGCAACCGTCGAAGAGCGAGACTTCACGTAGATGAGGACGCTTGGCGTGTTGGTGTTGCTGAGTCCAGCGGCGTCGCGCACCTGGAGAGATGCGGTATAGGTCCCTGGCTGTTTGAATACGGCCACTGACGTCGCGTCGGTTCCCCAAGGGGTCGCGTTTCCGTTTCCGAAACTGAAACTGTAACCCGTGATCTGACGGCCTTGGGGGGAGTATGAATTGCGACCGTCGAGGGTCACGTTTTCTCCTGCTAGGACGACATCTGAGCTGGCCCGAAGAATCGCGATTGGGGGGGTCGGAACGCCGGCGATGGCCAAGTCAAGTCTCGCCGGCACTCCGCAATCGACCGCACTGCACGAGCGGACCCAAAGGGAAAACGGCCCCGTCGGGAGGTTGCTCGCGTCCAAACGAAGCGTCCAACGCTCCTGCCCCGTGGCGGTGGCATTATCGTCCCAATCGAAGCGGGTCTTGCTCGTTTGGACCTTATTGATCGGCGTCCCGTCCTTCGATTCGGCGGTGCCGTTTATGATGACGTTTCCACGGACCACTGAACCGCTTGGCGGCCACGCGATGACGACCTTGGGGAGCTGTTCCGGGGGAAGAGTCAGCCACGGGTCAATGGCCATTGCGCCGTCGGCTTGCGGCGGCGTCGTCGAAGGCTCGACCGCGTTTCCCCACCAATTGTACCGCGCCTCAAGGGGGCAGTCGCCGGGGGCGTTGACGACCCTCAGATTCTCGATGTCGTTGAAGGCAAGCGTGTTGGAGCAGGCATCTCGCTCGAAATATGCGATGTCAATGGTGGACCGGCCCGAAAATCTGTTGAACTCTACGGTCCCGTTGTTGCTGTCGGTAACACGTATGGACGTGCCGCGAGTTTCGAACGTGTTTCCAACAATCTCGAAGGCAGGACCAACTTGGTGCATAAAGATAGCTGCCACAACCTCTGGATAGATGTTTGTCCTAGTCGAGCTGAGAGGCTTGACCGCATCCAGGTTCGCGTATGGACTCGCACCGAGCATGCCAATCAGTTCGAAGGTGTTGCCGCTTATGCGGGGCTCAACGGCCACCAGTTCGAGGCCGCGAGTAAAGGAGCTAGAGACTCTTGAACCCGACATCTGAAACAATGGGTAGACCTGAGCCGTAATCCCGATCGCTCTGAGCGCGACTGACCGGTGTTCGCCATCGAACGTCGAGTTTTCTATGAGGACGTTTGTATCAATGGCCTCGAAGAGGGGAGCTTGGACAGTTTCGTCGCCCGACGCCAGTGAAAGGGGGCCCGATGTTGTTTTCAAATTCCCCGCCCATAAGCTCGTGACGCGGAGACCATTGAATTTGTTCACCGGTTGCGCGGTAGTCTTCAAGATAGAGCCCTTTTCCAAATGAAGCCCGATCCCGGCTGCCTCCACCGTCACGTCCTCGAACGAGACATTAGGCGCGCTGGAAAGAAAAACTCCGGCTGATGGGCGACTCGGTGAGGCAAGCGTGTCACCTGGGAGGGCCGCGGCGCCATTGCGGACGGTCACCTGTCGCACGAGCAGATGTTTCGTGACGTTGCAGATAGCCAAGGCGCCTGAGACTTCACTCCCGGCGCAGTACGCGGGAGCCGTACATGTCTGGGCGATGGCATTACCATGCGGCGCACAATTTGGGGTATTGCCCGCCTCCATGACCAAGTCCTGCAGAAGGTATGGTCGAGCTTCACTGCCATCGGCAGAGCCACAGTTCGCGATAAGCGTCGTGCGTCCTTCGACGGGGCAAATCGACGTATCGCCTTCAATCAACACCGTGCCAACGTGAACGTCTTCCGCCGAGGCCGTGGCCAGTAGATTCAGGGTCCCCTGGCCAAGAAGCAGAAGAAACAGTGCGAAGCGGTGCGTCGACATCGTCCTTTTCACCTTCGCTCACCCCACAAAATAAGACTATGCCATCTAGGGCTCGTCAGCAAATTATGGGGTTCCCTAGCACTCTCAGAGTGCAATTCGCCTCACTCATCCATGGGCCGACGCACGTCGAGCCGTAGACGGGTGTACTGTTGTGGATCATTACGGGCCAATGAGTAGCCACCACGCATCCATGGTCGTGCGCAGCCGCTGTGCCCGCCACACCCAAAATAGCAACGCATGCTAGAACGATCACCAGTCCTGCCCTGATCCGCGTCTTCTGTACCTCACCCATGATCTTCGCTCTCCAGCATCGAGGGGTGTGTCCATTCGCCGATCAGTCGTCATTGGGACGGGGTTTCCTTATACCCGTTGCGGCCCGACTCTTCTCCAAGACGCCTCTCGGAGACGCACGGACCCGGGGAACGAGCCCTGAACGGGGTCGTTTTAGCCGAAAAGGTTCTCGCCCCACTTGTGTACCCAATGCACTTACGCCAAAGGAGAAAGCTTTCACCTCCCCCGATACCCAAGTTCGATTTTCCTGTGCACGTATAAGCAACAGCATGTCCAAATCGTTACACACACTCCGACTTTAAAAGGGACGCACCTGTGGCCGTCTCAATGACGGTTGTAGGGCGAGCCATTCCAACTCGATGAGCCCGCAGCCGCCTGCGACGGTTGACCGGTGTAGCGGTCTTCCGTCAAGACGCAGAATTTCCAACCGCCCAAGACGATTGAATGACCATATGTTGTCAACTGCGTAGCACCAAAGGCCGGGCGTGCGTCTTCATTTTCCCATCGCCCACAGTGTCTCCAAATGGGCCAACGCCAGCGTCACGTCTTTTCGCCTCGACACCAAAACGGACCACTCGTTCTCCGAAGCCATCGCGTCCGGGTCCTCGTCAGCCCCCAAGACCACAAGCATTTCCGTCGCATCGATGACGACTCCATTGAACGGGAGGATCTGGGGAATACTCCGCACTTCGAGACCTGCCCCGGGTGATCCGGGTTTCCGGGTGGCAAGCACGCGCGTACGAACGCCGGCACCGGCGCGCGTCGAGAGAAGCTTGACGATGCCCGCCTTCACGTCGCGAGCCCAGTTCCCTCCATCAGTGACGAAGATCACTTCCTTTTTCGCCCTGTAGACCATCTCCTTCATCTTGTTGTACCGGGCCCATCTTCCCCGCACGACGCCGACCTGCTCGGCCGCCTCGCCGGATTCCAGTTCACGCGTCCTCGCCGTCGCCTCCATGGAGACCGCCCAGTGGGCATCGAAAAGCACTTTCTGGGCAAGGATGAAGTCGATGGAATTGAGCCACAAGACGGCTTCCCCGGAGGATGTCGTGGAAAACTGGGACGGAGCGGAAATGAACATCACGAGTTCCCGACCGTCGACGATGAGCATCTGGTGATGACCGGCCACATTCAAGTGCCTAATCATGAGAGAAGCAAGTTCAAGGTTTTCCGGGGCTTGAGAGGCGTTCTCGATGTTCATGAGGCCCTTCACCACGATCCCGGTCCGGGCCTTGGAGACCAATCCCTCCCAGATGCCGGCGGCCTCGAACCTGGAGACGCCTCGTCGGGTCGTCACGAAAAGGATCTCTTCCCGAGCGGAGTCGAGCATCCGCTCAAGGATGCCGTGAATCTGTTTCGGCCCTCGAAAAACCGCGAAACGCTCGTTCGTCGGCGCAGCCAAGGTGGCCTGTCGCGGCCAGTGTTGGTGCAAGGTCTCGCTGGCCGCCTCGAGGGCCTTGAATTCGGCCTTCTTCGTATCCACGAGTCTTTCCAGCGCAGCCTCTATCGCGATCGGCTGGAAACGGGTCGGTCGCTCCAACGTCCTGGTCACAAGACCCCTGTTCTCAAGTGACGCAAGAACCGGGTAGATTTCTGTCCGGCTGAGGCCGGACGCACGCGCCAGTTCGGACCCTGTGCACACCCCCATTCGAGAAAGTTCGTGGAACGCCTTCGCCTCTCGCTGGTCTAGGCCGAACATGACCAGCTTTGCGATGATAGAGGTGGTCGAGAGGCCTGATCCCATCATTACGTCTCCCCGATCATCGCGGCGACGGCATCCGCAATCCTTTGAGGGTAATCGCTGGCTTTGACGACGAAATCGTCGGCGTCGGCTTCGAACGCGCGAGACGCGACCCACTCCGATGAGATCGCCGTAACGACGATCAGCTTCGCTTTCACGCCGTTCTTTCGTAGTTGGCGGCAAAGGTTTGTACCCTCCCAATCGGGAAGGCGATAATCGACGATGATCACATCGAAGTCGTTCTTCGCAGCCAAGGCCAAGGCGTCCGCCCCGTGACGCGCAAACTCCACATGTACTCCCAACGCAGCCAGGGATTTTCCCACGAGAAAGGCGTGGTCTGAATTATCCTCTACGACGAGAATGTTTGGAATGCCATTTCGTTTCATGGCGTTCATCGTCCCCCAGTATGATGACGCTGTCCAGAATAGGGCATCGTCCTATAAAAACAACGCACCGCAAACGACGTGATGAAATCTGCCCAATCCAGGCCGACGGTCTTGCTTCACGCAAGTGACATGGGAACCGTACACGTCCAAAGCGAACCGTTTTACCGTTCGAGGCGGGGCGGTGGGCCGCCGGCCTCGGCGAGGTTCCGGCGTTTGTACAATTGTGTCTGTTACCCTCTTACGAGCGAGGCATGACTTTCCCGGAGACGGTCTCACTAGCCGAAGGGGGCGCAAAGATGGACGAGGGTCTACTTCAGGGCGTTTCGAGCCGTCGGAGCATTACGATTTCCAGCGACGTGGAACTTGCGTCGGTGCATCGAGCATTCTCACTGGCGCAGGATGTATTGACTAGAGACGGCGACGGCGTAGCCGGAAGATCAATGCGACATCGTGGCGCGGATGGCAGCTCGCGCTCATCCGTTTCGCGCGAGTTAAAGGACGTTCCAATGTCGCGCCGTGATCGCATCGTGGAAGCCATCCGCAAGG
Source organism: Euryarchaeota archaeon (assembly GCA_016207515.1). NCBI lineage: Archaea > Methanobacteriati > Methanobacteriota > Methanobacteriota archaeon. Next base: position 87,295 of record JACQPN010000023.1, read on the forward strand.
AACCCGGCATTCCAATAGGGGAGATCATCCGTCAAACCGGTTTCGGGTCAGGGACCGTGTACCACCACCTTCACACTCTTGAACGGTCGAGGAAGATCGTAAGCGAGATCGTTGGGAGGCGCAAGCTCTTCTACGCGGTACACGCAGCCGGCGCACACGCGGCCCAGGGGCGACGCATTGCGCTCCTGCGGGGCGATACGATCCGCCGCATCGCTGAGACGATCTTGGGAAACCCCGGACATTCGATCCAAGACGTCATTGCAGCCACGGGGGTGTGCCCGCAAGTGGCGTACTACCACGTGGGTCGCCTCTTGCAGGCAGGCCTCGTTCACCGCGCGGGGGACCGGGGATACCGGTCTCTAAGTGCCGACGCGGATCTTACGGTGCTCCTCGCCGCCTTGACGTCGGGCGACAAGACCCGCTCGGCGGATGCCGGGAAGGCCGGTGACGAAGTCTTTGACGCTTCGGCTCTAGCGAGTGCCGGTGTACAGCGGACTGCCGCCGTCGGGGAGCCGTGATGATTTTCTCGGCAAGGGCGCCCCAGTACTGTGTGTTGCGACTTGACAAGCAATCATTCACTGACGTAGGGGTCGCCCCATTGGTGGACCGCGGCCAGAACCTCCCGCGGCGTGTACGTTTACGGGGTCGTATCGACTGTTCTCGAATCCATCGCGTGGGCGAATCCGTCACGAGGGGTTTCCGCCGGGCCGATACTCCAAAGCCTCCGTCGCGGCGTCCGGATTTCCGGGGCGGTGGCGCATGACCATGGGCTGCAAATGTAGGTAAGCAAAGGTCCTGAGGCGTGATTGGCGAGCGTATCAATAGAGGTGACGATAATCGGGTCGGAATGCGGCGAAGGGAAGTCGGGCTCGCCCCCAGATTTCCCCACCGCATTCCGCCCATGTCTTTGCGGCGGATAAGGCGCTGACGCCTAGCGCGGTCAACCGCCGAAAGCGACGCGCCCCGGGGAGTCCATGTGGCGCGGAGAAGCCGAACCGTGGAGCGAGTGCGGACGATGCGGCGCCGGCGTCAGCGTCGTCCGCGGCGACCCGCATTGGCTGCGTCTTGCGCATTACGAGGCACGGTTCCGCCAACCTTGTCTACCACTCGATGAGTCTACGACGATCGCCTAGTCTTTTTGAAAACTGTTGCTACATGCTTGAAAAAGAGAAGTGTCGCTCATTGCCTTCCTGTAAGAGGTGGCATCCGCAGGTGAACCATGATCCAGATACGACTGTTGGAAAAAGCATATATCATTTGAACGACACTACCTGCGTGCAGCGCGTGCCTTCATCGTTCAGCCTCCTTAAGTTTTTTGGGCGCGCTGCCCCTCGAATCGACTTACGTGGCGGGTTGGCGCCGCGGGCCGCACCGGTCCACTGGCCTACCGCGTTGTCGGGATCCATCGATTCATTTGGTCGATGAGCCGCTCTTTGGTACGAGGCCTGGAGTTTCCACGGACGGTATAGATTCCTTGGACAGCGCGTACCTGCTCCGCTCGCCGGGAGCGGCCACCAAACGGCCCATGGTCCCCCATATCGGGCCGGCAGACGAACGCCGGCGCATGCCAGGGACTTGGGCCGGTGATCCGGCGCGGTAGGCTCCCTTCGACCCCGTCCAGGGTTATAGCCGCGGATCCGGACGACTAACGTCTCCAACGGCTGATGGCCCGCACGATCGGGCTTTTCGTATTCGGTCTGATTATGGACTCGCGTCCTCGCCTTTCGCGCACGATGAGTCCCCGGGACTCAAGCCGTGGCAGCATGATGACCGCGTAATAGTAGCTCACGCCGATGATGGCGCTGATCTCCTTCACGTTGATTCCGGCGGCCCGCCGATTCCACACCGCATCGAGAATCTTCGTCTGCGCCGACCTGCCAAATGCTCGTTGATACTTCCTCGTAGAACCCATAGCAGCTCGCCCTCTGCGGAGCAAGGCAGCAAGGTGCTCTCCCTTCAAGTTTGCGGGCACGCCAGGCTTCTTCCAAAAGCTCGCGAACACGGGATGGAACACCGATGGGGTCGGGCTGCGGCCTGCACCGTCAAAGGGACGGATCGGCAGCTGCGGGTTCGTCGCTCTTACCGGCATCAGGCGCATCGTTTCGTCCTTGGCAGGGAATCGGCATGAGGCTAGCCGCCGTCCAATATCCAATGGTCCAGCGGCTTTTCTCCGGGGAAAGGAGCTCCGAATTGAAGCGCCTCTGTACGTGGTAATAGCCGAGCCTTATCCATATTTTCAGGTCTGAAGCGGTCTAGCGCGCGGCTCCGGCATTGGAGGAAAACATTCATCCATTCGTTCCAAGGACCCCACACGTTTTTCTCCTACCGTTGAGGCTATTGATTCGCTTCACTCACCGCAGTTACACAGAACTCTTCACGTTATGCCTGAGCCTCTACGCTTCGGGGGCGAGGAGACACGGTATCATAGTCTGCAATGGGGATGGACAGGAAACCGACGCGCTGACCGCCAGTCACGACGCGCCGGGAATCAACAGACCCGGTGACCCGGTTCCGGACGGGGGCGGAAGGGGCGAAAGACGCCATGGGCCTTTTCACGCGCTTCGCCCGGTTCGCCTCGCGCAATCCGGAAATGGATTCGTGACGGTGCTCGTTTCTACGCCCCGGTCCGCCGCTCTTGGGATTCTCCAGCCTCGTGCCAGGGGGAAGCGTAATTGATTCCGTCGAACCCAAAGGTGTTTGCGGCCTCTTTGGCGGTTGTCGTAGTCTTGGCCGGACTGGGCACCGCCAGCGACTTCAGGACAGGGGAAAGAAGCACCTCCACCTTGACGAACCTTCAGTGCCAGCTGCTTTTCGATCCGAACACCTGCGGTCACAACGCGATCGAGAACCACACGACGTATAGGGTCGTGGTCCGTGAAAGCGAGACGAATACTACTTCTGGAAACGTCCACAATTTCTCGGCCGTGGTCGGAGTGGCCCGCCATATCGAGCGGAGTTGTCCACCATTCACGACCGGCCAAAACGGCGTTCTTTGGTTCAATGACCAGTTCTTCGTGGGAAGTGAACCCTTCCAGCTGAACCCCGGACCATGCATACAGACGGAGGACTGCAGCACGGGCTGTTATGTGATCGCAGTGACGCAAGGTGGTGCGGATCCGGCCGGTTCGTTCGGGTCGGCCGTCCGGCGGTTCGTATACCTGTTCACGGACCCTAACGGCGTTCCTTGGGAGACCCGCGAATACTTCGGAGGAGGCCAGTACTTTTGGGTCGTGACGATCGGGTCGCTGACTACAGACAGTGCCGCCAACCTGCCGGGTGGCACGACGAATCGCGGGACAGGGTCCGCGTCCCAACTCAACACGGCGAAAGGCACGCCCACGGGCAGCAACAACACCTACGTGAACGGCTGCACCGGTGCCGATGCGTCCAGCATTCCAGAATGCTACAGCGGCGGCTTCGACCACAATCCTTCCGGAGAAGGCAGCAACACGCGGCAGTACAACTTTGCGCTGCTTATCGACATGATCGGGAGTGCGACGGCCGGCTCCACAAGCCCGCCCGTCAACAAACTGTCCGGCATGAATGCCATGGGCGTGACGGCCTGTACGGCCACGGCCTCAGATGACGGCGCATCGCACGCGAGTCAGGGGGCCCACGTCGGCGGCTGCCCGCACACGCACCGTGAAGGCAAGGTAGATTTGTGGTTCAGCCACACTCAGCCTGCGTCCCTCGCGGGAACCACCATAAGCTATGGCAGCACGTTCGCCTACCACTAGTTATTGGCAGGGATCCGATAACGGTCGCCAAGCCTGATCCAGGAAGCGTCGGCAGCCCTTAAGACACCAAGGACGAGATTTGCCGAAACGAGGGGGTGCCCACCAGCCGCCCGCCCCCCATCCCCTCTTCCCAACCCTCATATCCAGAGCCCACCTTTCCCGCGTCGTGGCGACACGCAAGAAAAGGGCCGAACCCGGCATCGACCTTTCGGAACTCCGCAAGGTCATGGTTCGTAGCGCAGATGCGGTGTCGCGCATCGTGAAGAAGACGCCCTCGTCCCGGTTCGAGGAGCTCCTCGGCATGGGGGCCGACGGCACGCCGACGAAGTTCGTCGACAAACTTGCGGAAGACGAGATCCTCCGCGTCGTCAAGGACTCGGGGCTTCCGGTGGACGTCGTTTCGGAGGAGGTCGGTTTGGTCAAGGGGGCGGGGGGCCGCGCGGGGCCAAGCGAGGCGGTCCTTGTGCTCGACCCGATAGACGGGACCACGAACGCTTTCCGCGGGATCCCTTTCTTCTGCGTTTCGCTCGCGGCCGGATTGTCGACCACGGACGACGTGTTTTACGGCCTCGTGCGTAACATCCCGACCGGCGACACGTTCGAGGCGATTGCGGGTGAAGGGGCGAACCTCAACGGGCACAGGATCCGGACCCGCAAGTACCCGAAGGACGATGTCACGGTCTCGGTGGTCATGGGAAGGCGTCATGACCCGAACGCCGAAGTATTGTCCCACAGCAAGTTCAACGTCCGCTCCCTTGGGGCGGCGGCACTCGAACTCTGTGTCGTGGCCTCGGGAGGACTTGATGCCTATTACCACGGGGGAAACAGCTTGAGGGTCACCGACCTTGCAGCCGGCGTCCTGATCTTGCGGGAAGCGGGTGGGGAGGTCTACGACGGGACGGGTGCACACCTCGCGATGGAACTTTCCCTGAAGCCGCGCACGACACTCTTCGCCGTCGGCGACAAGGATGCCAAGAAGAAGCTGGGCGTGACGCCATGAACATCGGCCTCGTCGCAAAACATAAGAAGGAATCGTACGCCGTAGCAAAGCGCGTCGTTGCGGCCGTCAAAAAACGCGCCGCGATCGTCGCCGAACCGAAGCTCGCCAAGGCGATCGGCCTCGCCCCGAAGGCCGTCGAGCGCATGGAAGTGGACGCGATCATCACCGTCGGCGGGGACGGGACCATCCTCTGGACGATGCTCAAGAACGACGCACCGGTCCTTGGTGTGAACATGGGGGAGATCGGTTTCCTCACCGAAGTGGAAGCGAAGGATGTGCCGCGTGCCGTGAACCGTCTCTTGAAAGGGGATTACAACATCGAGGAGCGCCTGCGCTTGAAGATATCACTCAACGGGCGAAGCCTCCCTTACGCCGTGAACGAGGCGGTGGTCCGCACTGCCCAGACCTCGAAACTCCTCCATATCTCCATCCGCGTCAACGGGCGTGAGATCGAGCGGTTCCGCGCCGACGGCGTGATCCTCGCGACCCCCACGGGGTCCACCTCATACTCGATGAGCGCCGGTGGGCCGATAGTCGATCCGGCCGTCGAGGCCGTTCTCATGACGCCTCTCGCAGCGTTCCGGCTCAGCGCCCGCCCATACGTTTTCCCCGCACGGGCCCGCCTTGAGACACGGATACTCTCCGCCGAGAAGGACGCCTTGATGGTGTTGGATGGCCAGGTCGAGTATCGGATCAAGCACACGGATCGCCTCGTCTTCACTGGGGCGCGGGAACCGGCCCGGTTCGTGCGCTTCACCAACCGGTTCTACAGGCGGCTACGAGAGAGGTTGGTGCTCTGAATAGGGCGAGGCCGGGGCGGGTGAAAGGCGATGGGTGCCTTTGATTTCCTTTCCCGCAAAGGCGGCCCGCGGGGAAAGAGCGCGGATCCCACGGCTGGCAAGAAACGCGCGCCGGAGGGCCCACCTCCCGGGCGGGGGCAAGTTCGGGCCATCGAGAGGCGGACGCTGGAGTTGATCTTCGCCTCGTCGAAAAGCTCCCATCCGCATGAATTCGCGGCAGCGTTGAGTTGCGAGGCCAAGGCCATCGACGAACTCGTCCTCATCCCCGGAACGATCAACGGCGAGGCCCACGCCATAATGCAGCTCTACATGCTGCCCGTGGATCGTCGGATCGTGGGGAGCGTCCACAGTCACCCGGGCGGCAATCCAAGGCCTAGCGACGCGGATCGTAACCTCTTCAAGAACTTCGGGCACATCCACATCATCTGCGCCGAACCATATGGGCCCGGCACGTGGCGCGCCTATGACCACAACGGGGAGAGCGTCGGCATGACGGTCGTCGACTAGGACGGGGCCGCGACGCGAACCCTTTAACTCCAAGGAATCCATGCGGCGTCGATGGGCCGCTTCCAACTGCAGCGCGGGGAGACCGTGCGACTGCGCCTCAGCCCGCACCCGTTGAGCGTGTTGGCGCTTTACGCGATCCCCCTGTTGCTCCTGTTCTGGGGAGCGTTCTTCTTCCTGTTGTCTGGCTCCGGCCCAGTGCCGGCGCCGACCGCTCTCAAAGGCCTCTTCGCCAGCACGGAGCCTCTGGGTCTCGTCGGGCAATGGCTCCTTTACGCGCTACCGATGATCGTCCTCACCGGCGTCCTTTGGAAGTCCACGAAGGACCGCGTGCTTCCCGTGGCAAGCGTCTTGGCCCTGGCGGCCGCCACATTCGCGGGGGCGGCCTACCCTCCCTTCTCTTCGACCATCGCAGTGACTACCATCGCGTCGGGCCTCCTGGGCGTCGCAGCGGCCGAGGCGTCCCGCCGGTCCACGGTGTACGTGGTCACGTCGTCGCGCATGGTCCTCCGACAGGGACTCCTTGTCACTCGCGAGAGGATGACGCGGCTTCAGAACGTGAGCGAACTGGAAAGCGCGCAGTCCCTCTTGGGGCGTCTCTTCGATTTCGGGGACATTGTCCCCATGGTGAGGCCGGATGACCCCGCGGATCGACCGCGCACGAGGAAGGTGAAGGGCAAGAAGGAGGAGCTTCCACAGTGGCGGATCCGGGGCGCGCACCCTTTCATCCCTTCGAAGGACGCGATCTTCGCCGTGATCTCGGACCGCGTCCACCAGGATTACGTGGAGGAATCGGCGACCCGGACGGCGAAGGAAGAAAGGAAGAACCGGGAGGGCGACACGCTCTCGCGACTCGACGAACTCCTCCAACCCGCAAAGCGCCAAAACGAATGAGGGCGTTGCGGCGCCTTGGTCGCTTGGAGGCGGACGGCGGGTAGGGCGTTGAAACCGGAAGTTTTTTGCCCGCCTATGCCTCGTCGAAGCCGATGGGATGCGATGTCGCATTACGTGCAAGGCCTCCGCCGAGTCTGGCACGAACGTCAACGGCCCGTCGTCGTGCGGGCGCTTTGGCCATGGCTATCCTCGTCGTTTCGCCGCTCGGCGGTTGTCTCGGCGTCGACAACATGGACGTCCTCAAGGATCGCCTCGGTTACGGGGAAAAGCCGCCTGTAGTCCTGCCTCCCGAGGGGCACATCGGGTCGTCAAGGCCCGTCGCGCTCGGAACGTTGGACGTCGTGGTGGGCGAGGTGATCACTCTTTTCGCCACCGGTTATTCGGATCCCCAGAACCTGAAATTGGCCTTCACCTGGGAGATCGAGGGTTTTGGTGACCGCACAGGGGAGACCGTGGACGTCTCCTGGGGGATGGCCGGGACGTTCGTCGTGACGCTCACGGTGAAAAACAGCGCCGGCCTCGCGGCGGCCGATTCCGTGACCGTCGTCGTTACCGACGTCCCCGGGAACACGCAGCCGACGTCCCGCTTCACCGTGAGGAACGCCGCCGGAGCCCCGGTCACATCGGGGAACGTCTCCGAGAACCTGACATTCGACCCTTCGGCTTCGAGCGACCCGGAAGACGGGGCGCCCACAGGCTTCGAGTGGGATTTCGGGGACGCGACCCCCCTCGTGTCGACGCCCAGGCCCACGAGAGCCTTCGTCGCCGCGGGCCTCTACGAGGTGAGCCTAAGGGTCGTGGATTCCCGAGGCCTCAATGACACTTCACGCCGCCTCATCGCGATAGATTTCTTCGAGCGCCTCCATGATGAGTTGTCGGCCACGAGGAAGACGGCCGACCACAACTTCTCGGTTTCGAGGAAGGCGCAAAACGTGACTGTGTCGGTGGAATTCGACGCGGGAACGGGAGCCGGCCTCAACGACCTCGACATCCGTCTTTACGATGCGGCCGGTAACGAGACCGGAAGCGCCACGGCGGCGACCCAACCGTCAGACGCGGGGACGCTCAAGGAGTCGGTGTCGGTCTCGACCCCCGCGCTCGCGGCGACCACGGAAGGGACCTGGCGACTAGCGGTGGAACTCAAATCAGGGCTAGTCGTCGCATACGACGCGACCATTTACGTGAGCTACTGAACCCTAGCCACGTGGGAGCCGGCAGGGTTGAGACGGAATGCACGACCGTGCACCTCCTCGACGAGGCCCGCTTCCACGAGTTTCCATATGCGCCACTGCACGGACCCGTGGGCGAGTTCGAGCGCCCGGGCGATCTCGGTTTGGGAACGGGGACTCGCGTCTTCGAGGTAGGCAAGCATGGCTTTCGATATCGCATCCCGCTCGAAGGCGGACCGCACGGCGTCAAGGCGCGTCGCTGCGCCATCGCATGGGTAGCAAAGCGTCTTACCTGCCACACGGGTCTTTTTCACCATGCCGACGCGTTCGAGTTGACGAAGGTGGTGGTGGACGGTGGCGGGGCTCAAGGCGACCTCATTGGCCAACGCCCGCAGGCCGATCCCGGGGCTTTCCCGAAGGCCATTGAGGATCCTCCTTCGTGCGCCTTGTGACAGGGCATTGCCTGCGGTCACGTGGCGGAAGCCGAAGTAGAAGGCGGCCACCGAGGCGACCGCCCCGGCCACTAGGCACACGATCGTCTCAAGAACGGCGTGGGCGGGCGATGGCAGAAGCGAAGCCGTCGACGCAAGGAAGGAGTCGGCTCCGTCTCGCGACGCGCCGAAGCGTTCCAGCAACTCGTCGGAGGACGGTCTTCTCGTCGGCACCAGTTTGTGGAGGTCGATGGGAAGGTCACGCGGATCCACCGGAATGAGGGAAACAACATCCTGAAACGGCGTCTGCGTTACGCGTGGGGCGTCTTGGAGGGCGTGGACGGTCTCTTCGCCGCGACCAAGGTCCGAGCCCTCACCATTTGGCACTTCCTCCAATGGGGGCCATGCAAAGAGACCGGCGAGAACGGGCGTCAGATCCACATGGTGGTCAGCGACTCGAAGCGGAACGTGTGATGCCGCGGCTCTCCCGGTCGGAGAATCGTCCGACGCGCCGCTTCCATCGAGGTCGCGTTTCTTGTCTTCGCCACGCTCCGGGTCCTTGCGTGGCCATCCGGTCCCGCCACGGTCCGCGTCTTCCGGTGTGCGGCTCGGCCTTTCGCGATCCCCATGGGTCTCGTCGCGCCCACCATTGCCATGGCGCGGCTTCCCCACCTGCGTTTTCTCTTCATTGGATCGGGAACAGCTCCCATTCGTCTCGCTGCAATCGTTGGAGTCATGACCGGCATCGAGGGCGTCATTCCTGTTTTTCCCGGTTTTCGAGGCCTCGGCCAGTGGAGAAAGGGCGCTCACGGCGAGCACAAGGGAAGCGAGAACGGCGAACCGGAGAGATCCATGCCTTCGACCACCCAAAGATTCCCCTCTAACAGGTCAATGGTCGGTTCCCTACTAACCATGTCGCCCTTGCCCAAAACGCCTAAAGGCCGAAACGGAAGCGCTTTTCCGTTACCTTCTGTGGTGAAGAAGGCGGCGGGCCGTGCCAGGCACGACCCGCCCGGAACACACCCACCAAAAACGCAACAAATCTCAACCGGCCTTGCCAGTGACGGTGCACTCTTGGAGCACCGCGGGTATCTCGTAGGCGTCGAATTGCATCCGGCGCCGTTCCTTTCCATCCGACAACGTGAGGATTAATCCGCCGCTCCATGTCTGGTCTTGGATCTTGCGAATCTCGAACCCCGATTCCACCAAACGGACCAATTCCAGGACCTTGTTGTTCATCCCGTCACCGGGGAATCCTTGGCCGCCGGGCTTTATGGCATGTCTCGAACAAGTCTTGTAATCCATGGGCCCCTGAGCAAAGGGCCGCAGAGAGGGAAGGTCAGTCGGTCTTGCGGCACAAAGGGCGAAATGCGTCCTCGGGCACCGCCTTGAAAGTAATTGGCCGCAAGGCGACGGCCGCGAATGCGGCCAACCCCCGACTCACGTGCTCGCCCCATGGCGACAGGCGAATGGCCGCCCTAGACATCCTCATGGGATGCGCTCCAGCCCGGGAGGAGGCGGCGCTGACCACCGTGTTCCAAGGAGTGGCGGGGGCCTTGAAACCAAAAAGCCTTTTAAGCGTCCCGTTGTCAGGAAACGAGAACCGCAAGATGGCGAAAAAGGACAAAAGCCTCGAGGACCTCGACGCGGAGCTCGCGCGCTTGGAGGCCGAGCTCAAGGACCTGGAGAGTGGAAAACCCCCGCCCGCGAAGCCCGAGAGCGGCAAGAAGGCGAAAAAAGAAAAACCCCCGAAACCCGCCAAGGCAGGCCCTCCCACGGCCACGCTGCCCAAAGAGGGCCCCAAGAGGGACCTTCCCAAATTGCCGAAGGTCGGGCTTGGTGGCCTTGGAAAACTGAAGTTGCCCGCCCGCCCGGGAAAACCCGGACCCGTCACTCCGAGCGAGCCGGTCCAACCGGCGGCCGCCCCCGAGCAATTGGAGTTGGAACTCGTCCGAGAGGAGAGCGACGCGAAGGACCTCGCGGCCCCCGAAACCCATCTGGAAAGGGAGGCCGCTCTCGCGGCCACGGACCCAAGCGTCCAATGGAAGAGAGACGGGCGCGTGTGGCGACGGGAACCCGACGCCACGGAGCCCCGCTTCGAGAGGCGCCGCCTTGACGCACAGGGGAATATCGTCGACGAGGGGCCCGCCGACGGGCGTGACTTCGGCCTCGAGCCACAACGCCCGGCAGGGTTCTTGAGCCGCTTCGCTGACGAACGCGAAGCCGTGCGTGCCCCCGCGCCCGCCGGGAAAGGGATCCTTTCCGGTGCCAAGTTGCCGCCTATCTTCGCACGGAAAGGCACCGGCGAGGCGGCCATGTCAGAAACCGTTCCGGCAGAGTCGCCACCCGCACACGAAGCCGCGAAGAGCCCTGGAAAACCTAAGATCCTGTTCAAGCTGCCCGCCCTTGGAAAAAGGAAGAGCCCTGCTCCACCGGCACCCATGTCAAGCCCTCCATCTCCCTCCGGCGGACCCCCCGCCATCGGCAAGGCGCCACGCAAGAAAAAGCGACGCGGCCTGGGGATAATCGTCGTCATTGTGGTGGTCGCTCTGCTTCTTGCCGTCGTCGTCCTACCAGCAGGGCTCGGGCTCGATCCCACGGGCGTGGGCTCGCGCCTTGGCCTAGTGCGTGGTGGAGGGGGCGGCGGGGCCGGCGGCTTCAACCCATTCGCGCCGGCGGTCCCGGTCGCGAAGATCCGCGTCGAATCCCCGACGGTGGCAGCGGGCGCTGAAGTCGAATTCGACGGCGCCGGGTCGTTCGACCCGGCGAACTCGGGCCTCCAATATTCCTGGGATTTCGGCGATGGCTCGGCGATGGCGACGGAAAGCATCGCGACGCACGTGTACGCCGCGACTGGTGCCTTCACCGTCAAGCTCACACTGAAAAGCGGCAAAGGTGCGACCGCCACTGCGACGCAACCCATGACCGTCCTGGCGGCGCCCGTTGCGTCCTTTGTGGTCCTAGCCAACAATTCCGCCATCTCGCCGACGAACCCCGCATTCGAGAAGATCACCCAGGTCACCCTGGACGCAACCGCAAGTTCGAGCGCCAACGGGGCGATCACAAGCTACGTGTGGCGCTTCCAGGACTCGACGACCTCGAGCGGAAAACAGGTGACCAGGACGTTTCCGACGTTCGGGGCAAGCGAGGTCGAATTGACGGTGGTCGACGCCGCCGGCCTTCAGACGGTTTCGAAGACACGCATCCCCATCTCGTTACGTGACACCAGGACCTCCGAGGTCCCTGCCTCCCAACAGGCCCCTTCGTTTTCGAACGAGACTTTCAGCGTCCTTGAATCGAAGACCCAGGGTTTCACGCCTGTCAGTGTGCGGGTCTCGCTCGTCTTCAACCCGGCCGTGGCCACGGACAACACGGTCATCACGCCGCCGGGGCAAGTGAACCCGAACAACCTCGACCTCCGACTTCTCGATCGGGATCTCGCGGTGGTGGGGACGAGCGCCACCGACGGAAGCCCCGAGGAAGTAACGGTCGCCAACCCGAAGGCCTTCGTCCTCGGGCAATGGACGGCGGAGATACGGCGCAACCAGGGCGGGGCCAACCCGCACCCGTACTCGATAACGATAGAGGTCGTCTATTCCGTGCTAGCGTGATCAGGGGGGCCGTCGCGCAGGGGCACCGCTGCCTTTCAGATGCCGAGCAGGTTGCGGGCGATGACCAGGCGCTGGACCTCGCTCGTCCCTTCGTAGATCTGCGTCACCTTCACGTCCCTGAAGTACCGTTCGACGACGGCGTCCGTCGTGTAACCTGTCCCGCCATGGACTTGGACGGCTTTCACGGCGATCCGCATCGCGCTTTCCGTCGCAAGCAGTTTCGCCATCGACGCCTCCTTCGTGAACCGCCTGCCTTTGTTCTTCAAGTCGGCGGCGCGTAGTATCATCAGGCGGGACGCCTCGATCTCGGTCGCCATGTCCGCTATCGGGAAGGCAACCCCTTCGTTGGCCCCGATCGCTTTGCCGAACTGTTCCCGGCGGCGCGCATAGTCCAAGGAGTCCTCGAGGCAGGCCCTTGCTATCCCCACGGCCTGGGACGCGATCCCCAGGCGGGAGGCGTCGAGTGCCCTCATCGCTATCTTGAACCCCTCGTTTTCCTCCCCAAGGCGGTTGGCCGCCGGCACTTCACAGTCGTTGAAGTGCATCTCCACGGTGTTACTGCCCCTGATCCCCATCTTCTCCACGTGAGCGCCCACGATGACACCGGGCGTCTCCCTTTCCACGACGAAGGCCGAGATCCCGCGGGTCCCCGAATCGGTGGACGTCTTCGCCATGACTATGTAGAGGCCCGCGTGCGCCCCGTTCGTGATCCACGCCTTGGTCCCGTTTATCCGGTAGACGTCGTCGTGCCTTTCGGCCGTCGTGGTCATGGACCCGACGTCGGAACCAGAACCGGGCTCTGAAAGGCAGAACGCGCCCAACCTCTCGCCGCTTGCAAGAGGCGGGAGGAACCTCCGTTTCTGCTCCTTGTTGCCAGCGTCCATGATCGGGTGGGTAACGATGGACGTGTGGACGCCGTAGGTCACGGACGTCGCAGCGCAGTGACGCGCCAGCTCCTCCATGATGTGGCAGTAGGTCACGTAGTCGAGGCCTGCGCCGCCGTACTCGGGGGGCGTGAGGGGCCCGAGAAGGCCCAGTTTCGCCATCTCAGCGAGAGTCTCCTTTGGAAAGGCCTCGTCCTCGTCCGTGCGTTTGGCGCGGGGTGCAACGTGGTCGAGCGCGAATTGCCGCACCATCTTGAGGACGGCGGATTGGTCCGCCGAAAGCTCGAAGTCCAGTCAACCACCCCGATACGCGGGCTTGCGTTTCGCTAGGAACGCCCCCATGCCTTCCTTCTGGTCGTCCGTTGCGAACGTGAGGCCGAAAAGCTCGCGTTCAACGCCGAGCCCCGCTTCTAGCCCGAGCGACTGGCCGGTCTGGATCGCCTTCTTCGCGAAGGCCACCGCCACGGGCCCCGTCGCGGCAATCTTCTCCACCAAGCGTAGACACGATGGGATGAGCTCCTCGGGTTCGACCACGGCGTTGAGAAGGCCGTGTCCGAGCGCCTCCGTCGCTTTCAACCGGTCGCCCGTGAAGATCAGTTCCTTGGCCTTGGCCTCGCCAATGATCCGGGGCAATCGTTGCGTGCCGCCGAAGCCGGGGATCGTCGCCAGGGTGGTCTCTGGAAGTCCGAGCACCGCGTTCGACGATGCGATGCGGATGTCGCACGCGAGCGCGAGTTCGAGGCCTCCGCCGAGCGCGTAGCCGTTGATCGCCGCGATTGTGGGCTTTGCGCTCGAAAGCATCGCCACGACCAATGCCTGCCCTCGGCTGGAGTACTCCCTCGCATCGATGGGTGTCATTGCCTTCATCTCCGCGATGTCCCCCCCGGCCACGAACGATTTGGTGCCGGCGCCCGTGAAGATCACCGCACGCGTCCCGGCTCTTCCCTCGGCCGCTCGAAACGCTTGGGTCAGCTCGTCGATCGTCTTCGTGTTGAGTGCGTTGAGGGCTTCCGGCCGGTTGATCATGATCACCGAAGCGGCACCCATTTCCATGACTTCGACCGCCATGATATCGCCTCCCGATGACCGGACACGTTATAGGGTTTTCCTGGGTCACGGTAGGCGAGGTCGCGGGCCTTGGTCGTAGCAGCGCGAAGACCGGGAAGGCCGTTGCCTTGCTCATCAGCCCCGGCGCGCATCTTGCGGGTCGGACAGCGCCCTTCCGGACGGACATCGTTATGTACGTGGATGAAAATCGTCCGACCGTAACCCCCTTGTTCAAGAGAGTACTGGTCGCGAACCGGGGCGAGATCGCGGTTCGCGTGATGAGGACGCTTCGAAGGCTTAGGATACAAAGCGTCGCCATGTATTCCGACGCGGACGCGAGGACGTTGCACACGCGATCCGCCACCGAGGCGCATCCCCTTCGAGGGACGTTGCCCGCCGAGACGTATCTTGACCAAGAGAAGATCCTCGAGATCGCCAAGACAACAGGCGCCGATGCCGTGCATCCGGGGTACGGCTTCCTCTCCGAGAACCCGTCCTTCGCGGCGGCCGTGGAGGCGGCAGGGATGAGCTTTATCGGTCCGTCCCCGTCGGCGATGATGGCACTCGGTGACAAGGTGAAGGGAAGGGCCGCCGCCTCGAAAGCGGGTCTCCCCGTGGCGCCGGGGAGCCTTGCCGGCCTTGCCGACGCGGAAGAGGCCTCGACGGAGGCGAGCCGGATCGGTTTCCCGGTGATACTGAAGGCTTCGGGCGGCGGCGGTGGGATAGGGATGCGCATAGTCAGGACGCCGCAGGACATGGCTCGCGAATTCGCCGCGGCGAAGGCCACGGCCGATTCTGCGTTCAAGGGGAGCGCGGTCTTCGTCGAGAAGTTCATAGAGCGCCCGCGTCACATCGAATTCCAGTTCATCGCGGATTCCCACGGGAATTGCGTGTACTTCCCGGAGCGTGAGTGTAGTGTCCAGCGACGGTACCAGAAACTCATCGAGGAGTCCCCGTCGCCGGGTGTTTCCGACGTGGAGCGACGGCGAATAGGTGCGCTAGTGACGCGGCTTGCCCTCGACGTGGGGTACGAGAACGCGGGCACTGCCGAATTCCTCCTCTCCGACGGCTCGTTCTACTTCAACGAGGTGAATGCCCGGCTCCAGGTCGAACACCCCGTCACGGAGGCCGTCTGCGGCGTCGACCTCGTGGAGCTGCAGCTGCGCGTTGCGGCTGGAGAGGCGCTTCCCATCAGGCAAGACGCGATCGCCGCGCGCGGCCACGCAATAGAGTGCCGGATCAACGCGGAGGACGTCAGCCGTGATTTCGCCCCTTCCCCGGGGCACGTGCGCGTTTACGAAGCGCCCTCTGGTCCTTTCGTCCGCGTCGACGGTTTTCTGGCGGCGGGCGACGACGTGGTGGAGCACTACGACTCGTTGATCGCCAAGGCCATCGCGTGGGCGCCGACGCGGGACGAGGCGATCGACCGCATGAGGGCGCTTCTCGAAGACTTCCGCATCGAAGGGCCCGCGACGACGCTCCCCTTCCATCTTGCCGCGATGGGGGACCCAGGATTCCGGGCCGGACGGCTCTCGACAAGCTTTGTCGATGAATCGGGCATCCCCGCTCGGCTCAAGGCCGACGCCGACGCGAGGGCCGCGAGGATGACGCGGCTTGCCGCAGCGTTGGCCGCCGACATTCACGCGAACCCGTCGGGCGCCATCCGCTTGATGGACCGGCCGCACCGGGGATCCCCGGGGTCGAAGTGGGCGAACGCGGGGCGAGCGCGCCAAATGCGCGGGGGGAAGAGAGCGTGAGGTACTCCATTCTCATCGATGGCCATGAGTTCACGGCGTTCGTCCGACGCCTGGGCGCCGGGTTCCAAGTGGAGGTGAACGGCACCGAGGTCGAGGTCGTCCTCAAGGACGGCGTCTGGCACGTGGATGGCGTTGCGACACCGCTTACAGTCATCGGCGACCGGCTCGAGAGCGACGGGTCGGCCGTCGATGTACGCCTGCTTGCCGTGGGACGAGGGGAAGGCAGGCACGTGCATGGTTCGGGCGAGGTGCGTCCACCGTTGCCCGGAAAGGTGGTGGCGTTACGTGTCGCGGAGGGTGACGAGGTCAAGGTCGGAGAGACCCTGGTGGTCCTCGAGGCGATGAAGATGCAAAACGAGATCACCTCGCCTCGCGCTGGCCGCGTTGTGAGCGTCGGAGCAAAGGTGGGCGACACGGTGGACCCCACCACGGTGCTCGTCACCATCGCTTGAAGCGGATCGTCTTGGTCGCAATCGGTCGAAGCGGGGCGCCGCGACGCCGCACCTCGGAACCGGAACTCCTGTCCGCTCCCCGCGCGCTAGTGATAGTGTGTTTTGTCCGCAAAGCCCGACTGCGAAACCTCGTGAGAGCGTGTGCTCTCGCGGGAAAGCGGACGTTTTTCCATACGAATCTTCGAAGCTGATCAGATTCTGTCACCATCGAAGGTTACAGTGAATCGATGATAAGCGCGACCGCCGATGCCTTTATGGAGAAGGAGAGGAGGGGCGACGTTGAATCATCGCGCGGAAGGCATCGAGAGGCTCGTAAAGTACGGACTCACACAGTACGAGGCAAGAGCGTACCTGGGGCTTCTCAACATCGGGGGCAAGGCGACGGCGAGGGAAGTGTGCAGCCTCACTCGCATCCCGCGCACCAAGATCTATTCGGTGCTGGATGAACTGGAGCGTAAGCAACTCGCCGTCGCCATCTCTGACAAACCGCGCATCTACGAGGGCGTCCCGATAAACCTTTACCTCAAGAATTTCGAGGACAGGACGCGGGTCGCCTTGGCGAAGCTCGAGGAGGACAGGAAGACCATGGCGGGATCGAAGCAAGGGCCCGCCGAGCTTGCGAGGCGCCGCAGCAACTTCAACACGGTCAAGGGGCGGCGTAACGTCATCCAGAAGAAGCTTGACATGCTCCACCGCTGCGAGACCGACGTCTTCGAGCGCGGTACGGTAGGATCCGGCGTCAGGCTTGCAAACCTTCTCGAGCAGTATTCGGAGGCGGCCGCACGGGGCGTAAGGGTGCGATACCTCGGGCCAGTGACCACGGAGAATTCGGCGCAGCTACGTCTTTTTGGGACGTTCGCGATGCTTCGAAACGACCTCTTGGGAGGTGCGGCGTCGGAGACCATCATCATCGATTCGAAGGAGATCCTCATCACCCATTTTGTGCCCGACGACGGCGAGATGCTGAAAGGCGACGATGCGGCGATCTATAGCGACGATGAGGGTTTCGTGTCCGACATGGCCCGGACCCTTGAGCGGGCCTGGGAAGCCGGCGCGGCGGAGGATCTCGTCCGCAAAGCACCGGGGCGAGCCCAATCGTCGCGTGGAATCCACATGGGCCGCTAGGTCGGTGCGGCCCGTGAGACCGAGGCGTCCATAAGTGGCCCCTATGGACGCGCATACCTTTGGACCGTTCCCCCTCGGCTTGCTTCAGCTGAACGAGCGGGAAACGGGCTGCAGACTCATGGGCCAAATGCCGTTATCTTGAAGCCCGGTCCGCGAACGCGTCGAGGGCACCCGAGAGCACCCGGATCGCCGCGAGATACTCTTCGAGGTCGAGGCGTTCGAGCGGCGTATGGTCGAGCGAAGAGTCTCCCGGCCCATACGCGATGATAGGCACGCCCGGGTGCGCCTTCGAAAGGATGTTCATGTCGGCGGTGCCGGTCTTCTTGAGAAACGTCGGAGCGATGCCGTTGGCGCGCATCGATGAAATCATCGCCGAAACGAGTGGGTTGCTCTTTCCGGAAAGGACCGCGTCCACGGCTTCCGCGTACTCTATCGTCGCGGCGTCCCTCGAGGAGGACACGTGGCTTTCGAACGCGACCCGGTCAAAACCTGGTGGTGTCCGGACGTCGATCAACATCTCGACGCCTGCGTCGAGCCCGTCCCTTGCCGTGCGAAACTCTTTGAGCGTCGGCGTCACGTCGTTGAACCCGGCCCTCGCGCCGTTCTTAGGGTACTTCGACAGGATCGCCTCCCAGAAAGCCACGGCCTGCTCCGCGGGGCTTCGCTCGCCAAGTCCCGTGTGCGCCTCCGCTTGCCGCAACCGGTAGCGGATCTTCGTTGAGCCCTTGTACCCGATGGTGATGCCGGAGACCCCGGACGGCTCGCCGATGATGATCGCTGTCGGCGCGTACCTCGGGGCGGCGAAATGCGCTCCCCGACTGTCGCCCTCCTCGCCGACGGCGCCGATCACTATCACTTTGAGCCGGGCGTCGTCGACGAACCGGGAGGCCGCGACCGTGAAGGCGGCCAATGGGCCCTTGGCGTCGACGCTTCCACGCCCCCAAAGATGCCTTCCTTCGACCCTCACGGGGATTCTACCCGGGTAGGTATCGATGTGACCCAGAAGAAGCAGCGTGGTCTTGCCTGTGCCGGCGGTCCCAACCACGTTGCCGATGCCGTCGATACTCGCATCAAGCCCGAGGTCGAGCATCTGTTCCTCTAGGAAACCACAAGCTTCCTTCTCGCCTCCCGCGGGACTCTCGATGTCCACGAGTCCCTTGAGAAGGGCCAAAGAGCGCCCCGAGGAAGTCGCCTGCGCGGTCGAGCCATCCTCCTTCACTGTCCTTCAACTCCCGGTGGAAAGGACCCTGTCGATGCGGGACAGGGCGAAGTCGATCTGGTCTTGTTCCACAACGAGTGGAGGAAGCAGGCGGATCGTGGTCGCTCCAGCAGGAAGACAGATGACGCCCTCGTCTATCAGCGCCGTCAGCACCGGTCCGGCCCTTTCCCTTAGTTCGAGCGCGCACATGAGGCCGAGGCCCCGCGTCTCCCGGATCTTCGGGCTTTTCAAGGACCGTAGCCCCGAGAGAAGCGCGTCGCCCATCTTCGCGGCCCTTGCCGGCAGGTCGTTTTCCACGATGTAATCGAGCGTTGCGTTCGCGGCGGCGCAGACGAGCGGTGATCCGCCGAACGTGTTCCCGTGGGCCGCGACGGGGAGTGTTGCGACCTCGGGCCGCATCAACGTGGCGCCCGCTGGAAGCCCTCCAGCGATCGATTTCGCGACGCAGACGATGTCGGGTTCGCCCCCGAAGTGGTCGAGCGCCCACATCCGCCCCGTCCGGCCAAGGCCAGATTGGATCTCGTCGATGATGAGGAGGGCGCCGACGGCGCTCGTTATCCGCCGGGCGGCGCGGAGGTAATCGGGGGGGACGATTCTAACGCCGCCTTCCCCCTGGACGACTTCGATGATGAAGGCGGCCGTCTCGGACGTGACCGCTTTTTCCAGCTCGCCGTTGCTTCCGTGCGTAACGAAGGAGAACCCCGGGACAAGCGGTCCGAACGGTTCACGGTACTCGGGCTTGTAGGTGGCCGAGAGGGCCCCGAAAGTGCGCCCATGGAAGGCCCATTTCGTCGAGACTATCCCGGTCTTGCCTGTCGCGGCGCGGGCGAACTTTATGGCCGCCTCGACGGCCTCGGCACCCGAGTTCGAGAGGAAGGTCTTCGAAAGGCCATTGGGCGCGATCTTCGCGAGCCTGTCGAGAAGTCCCGCGCGTTCCTCCGTGAAATGGGTCTGCGGGACGTAGATCAACTTGTCGGCCTGGCGTTTGATCGCCTTGACGACGGCGTCGTTGTTGTGCCCGACGTTCAAGACACCGTAATTCGCCCCGAAATCCAGGTATTCGCGGCCTTTCGAGTCCCACACCTTGACCCCCTTGCCGCGGACGATGTCCACATGCCGCTTCGGGAACACCCCGGATTCGTGCCGCGTCTCGATCGCCTTCATTTCCTCGAGATTCATGAGATCACCGTTCCCACGCCTTCGATGGCCCGCGTGAGGGGCTTCTCGACGCTCGCCAGGGCGAGTATGACGCGAGGTACACCTGCCTCGATGGCCTCCTTGGCGCCGAGGAGTTTCTTTTTCATCCTGCCTTGGGCGAACCTCTCGATGGTCTCGTCAATGGCCGAACGGGCGATCGCCGCGATCAAGGTCGACCTGTCGCTCGGGTCGCGTAAGACCCCCGGCACGTTCGTCAAGATAACGAGCGCCTCGGCCTTCATGGCGCCCGCCACCTGCGCCGCCGCCCTGTCGGCATCGGCATTCAGGACATCGCCCTCGTGGCCCAGCACGGGGACCCCGATCACAGGGACGTATCCATGCGAAAGGAGGAGCGTCAACAACGCCGTGTTCACGCCGTCGATGGTCCCGGTGTGGTCACCGCGAAGTATCATCGTCTTGCCGTGCTCCACGGACCGTACGGTGTCCTTCCTGCGGGCCATGAGGAGCCCCCCGTCGATCCCTGAGAGGCCGACCGCGTTGATGCCGGATTTCCTCATTCCTGCCACGAGCCTTGCGTTCACTCCCGCAAGCGCCATCGTGAAGATGTCCAGCGTCTCGGAGTCCGTGAAACGAGAAACGTGGCCTGATGGGGACGTGATGAAGCGCGGTGGGTGGCCCAACTTTTCCGAGAGGACGTTCGCCGCGTCGCTACCCCCATGGACCACGACGACGTCACGGCGGCCCCGCAGGTCCTGGACGATCTTTTCGGTCGCGACGCCCGCCGCGCCCCCGATCTTCAAGACGATCACCGCCATCTTCACACCGGGTGTAGCCCCACGAAGTCGAGGCCGCTCTTTTCTGGCAGTCCCAAGGCGATGTTCATGTTCTGTACCGCTGCCCCGGCGGAGCCCTTTGTGAGGTTATCGAGCGCCGATATCACGACGAGGCGGTCCGTGCCTTCCTCGCGCTCGAAGCCGATGTCTATGAGATTGGTCCCCGCTAGCATCTTCGGCTCGGGGAGGCGGTTGATGCCGTCCCGCTCCTTGACTATCCTCACGAACGGCTCGCTTCCATACGCCTCGCGATAGAGTTTCCAGATGTCCTTCTCGGAGATCTCCTCTTTCAGGAACACGTGGCTCGTCGTGAGGATCCCACGGACCAGTTCCACCGCGTGGGCGCTGAAATGCACCGTCGGGGCCACGCCGGCCACCGTCAACTCCTGCACGACCTCCGCTGCGTGCCGGTGTCCCGTCGGGGCGTAGGCCCGGACGATGCCGCTACGCTCCGCGTGGTGTGTGCCCCTGTTCGATTCGGCGCCTCCCGCGGACGAACCGACCTTGCTGTCTATGATGACGCGCGACGGGTCGGCGATACCTCGCATGAACAGTGGCCAGAGGGGGATGATGGCGGAAGTGGCGATGCATCCGGCGCCGCTCACGATCAAGGCAGGTTTGATTTCTGCACGGTGGAGCTCGGCGATCCCATAGACGCTTCTCGAAAGGAGTTCCGGGTCCGAGTGCTCCCCGTAGTGGTGCTCGTATGTCTTCGCGTCGCGCAGGCGAAAATCCGCAGACAGGTCGAAGTAGCGGTCGCATTTGTCCATCAGTTTCCGGGCGTTCGGTGCGCTCTTTCCGTGGGGCGCGCACGACACGATCACGTCGGATTCGCCGACCTCCGAATGACGGACGTATTTGGCATCGGTGACCTTCCGTAGGTTTGGGTGCGTCGAGGAGACCGCTTTCCCCGCGAACCTGTCGCTCGTCGACTCGCCGAGTTCAACGTTTGGGTGACGTAGAAGCAGGCGTACGAGTTCGCCGCCGGTGTACCCGGAGGCGCCGACGACAGAGACGCGGAAACGGCCCGTCAATGGTCGCGCCCCGCGGTAGGACAACCGGCCTTCAACGCTTTCCCACCTCGATGACGTGGTCCATGATCTTTCCGGGGATATCGACGCCCGTCGGGGCCACGCTGTTCTTGAACTCCATCGTATAGTTGACCTCGTGGACGGTGTAGCCCGATCCCGTCTCCATGACGTCGAGCGCCAGTACGCCGCCGCCGACCGCGCGAGCGCCGGCGAGCGACATCGCGTGTAGTTCCTTGTCGATGGGGGCCTTCTCGGCGTTTCCACCGCGGGCCGTGTTCGTGATCCAATGCTCGGAACGCCGGTAGATGGCGGCGATCACCTCGTCCCCGACGACGAAGACCCGGATGTCGCGACCGGGCTTGTTCACGTACTCCTGGACGTAGAAGATGCTGTGTAGATAGGAGCCCAGCGTCGCCTTGTGCTCCACTATCGCCTCCGCCGTGTAGCGGTTGTCGATCTTCGCCATGAGCCGTCCCCACGAACCGACCACCGGTTTGAGGACACTCGGATAGCCCATCTCGTCGATGGCCTTGAGGGCGGTGTCTGGATCGAAAGCGACGCGTGTTTTCGGGGTGGGGACACCGGCCTTCGCGAGCCGTAGCGATGTTTCCCACTTGTCGCCGCAGACCCGGGCGACGTCGTACGTGTTCACGGTAGGGATTCCGTGGTGTTCGAGCGAGCGTAGCGCATAGAGGGCGTGGCTATGGCTGATGCAACGTTCGAGGACGACGTCGTAATCGTCCCATCGCCGGTTTTCGGCAAGGGAACCGCCCGGCTGCACCCTTCCGTCCGGAAAGACGCGCGGGTCGTGGACGTCGAAGATGAGTTCACGATCGTCTATGAGTTCGAGGTCTATCCCCCGCTTCTTGGCGGCGTCGATGATCATCTTCTCGTCGAGCCGGATGCGCGAGTAGAGCATGCCGACTTTCATGGCGAACGCTCCATAGGGGCCGCGTTGACCTCGTCAAGGAGACGCGTGAGCGCTGCGTCCGCGACGTCGTTGAGGCTTCGTTGCTTCACCAACGTGAGGACCTTATCCACCTCGCCATCGCTCACCTTGAACCCGAGCTCCTCCAATCGGTGACGGACGGCGTCGCGGCCAGAGAGTTTGTCCACCACCATGCGTCTTCGCCTGCCTACAAGGTGGGCGGGGATGGATTCGTAATGGGCCGGGTCCTGGAGCACGGCGGAGACGTGGAGTCCCGCGTTGTGGCTGAACGCGTTGCGCCCCACTATCGGGGCCTGTGGGCTCAAAGGTATGCGGCTGTGGACCTCGACCACTTCGGAGAGGCGCGGCAGGAGCTCCAGCTTCCACGGGTTGTCGGCCCCGAGGCGAAGCTTCAGTGCGGCGGCCGTCTCCGCGAGGGGGGCGATCCCGGTGCGTTCGCCGAGTCCGTTCACGGAGACGTCGACGACCACGGCGCCCGCTTCGACGGCGGCGAGGCTGTTCGCGACCGCCATGCCAAGGTCGTTGTGGCAGTGCATCGACACCGGTGCGTGCACCTCGTCGATCAACCGTTGGACGAAATCATAGGTGCGCCTGGGCGTCATGAACCCGGTCGTGTCCGCGATGCCTATCCTGTCCGCACCAGCCTCCCTTGCGGCGCGGGCCACGCGTACGACTTTCGAGAAGTCGCTTCGGACGGTGTCTTCCGGCGTGTAGCGCACCTTCACGCCCCGTTCCTTGGCGTAGGCGACGCAATCGCTGATGAGCGACACGGCCTGGTCCACGTTCTTCCTGAACTGACTTTCGAGCCTGCGGTCGGCGACGCTGAAGAAGATGCCTACCCAATCGGCGCCGGCCTCCACCGCTTTGTCGATGTCGGCGCGCATCGCCCTCGAGTGCGCGACGATCTCCGCGTCGAGCCCCGCTCCGGCGACTTCCTTCACAGCCCGGAAGATCTCGCTCGAGACGGCCGGATGGCCCGCCTCGATGAATTCGACGCCGAACCCGTCCAAGAGGCTTGCGATCTCCAGTTTCTCCTCGACGCTGAAGGAGACGCCGGGCGTCTGTTCGCCCTCTCGCAAGGTGCTGTCGAGCAGTTTCACCATGTTCGCCTATTCGCCCCAGTCTTCCTTCTCTTCGGGCGCGTGCTCGAATTCGACGGGCGTGAGGTTCACGACCTCCAGTTCCACCCCGCAGTCGGGGCAACCTATGATCTCGCCCACCACCGGTTCCTTCGTCGCTATCTCGTACCCGCATTCTATGCATTCGGCCATCTTAGGCACCTCCGTCAACGCTTGTCATCTCCTTCAATACCAGTCGGCTCCTTGTCGAGGAAACCTCTTTCATCTGGCGCACCCGCTCGACGATCTCGTTCAGCGAGTCCGTGGCCGGGACACCGATGAGGACGAGGATGTCGTTCTCGCCAGCCACTTCCCAGACGTTTTCGACGCCGCGCCAGGAAGCGATGAGGCGCGAAACGTGGTCCGTGGGGACGTTGGCGTTGACTTTGACCTCGACGAGTGCCTTGATCGTGGACCCGCCGGTGCGAAGCGTGAATTGGCGGATGCTCCCGTCGGCCACGAGCTTCTTCACCCGGGCCCGGATGGTGCCTTCGCTGGTCTTGAGGCGTGTTGCGATCTCCACGTAGGGTTCTCGGGCGTTACGCCGCAGCATCTCTATGATTTCCGCATCCAATGCATCCATGAAACCACCGTTTTTCGTAGGAGGGATGCGAGAACCACGGTGTACTACATAAATATTTTCCCGGATTCGCACCACTCTTGTGGAAAACAGAGTCTTGTCCTGTGGCGGCCCACGAAAATGGTGGCACGCACCCGGGCGGCCACAGCGCGTGCCTATTCCTTCTGGTCCTTGGCCCGTTTCTCCCGTTCAGCGTCGGCCTTCGAAACGATGGTCGCCGGCGGCCCCGCGTCCTTCATTCCGCGTAGCGCGGCCTGGCTTTTCATGACAGGTTCGGTGCCGGTTTTCGCGGACCTTGAAAGCACATCGAACGAGCGTGACGACGGCGCCACGAGCCCGCCTTTGGCCGCTTCCGGCGGCGGGGATTTCGTGGGCCCTGCCGCAAGCGCCCTCATCACCGCATTGCTCTTCGCAGCGGCCAGGGTCGCTTGCGCGTTGGCGGCACCGAGTGGCGTCGCCACAGACGTCGAGGCCGGCCGTGCGGGTGATGCCGTGGATCCCAGTGCCCGCGCCACTGCGTTGCTCTTGGCGAGCGCGACCTGCGGGACTCCTATCGGTGACGGGAAAGCATCGTCTTCATCGCCCGCGCCGCGTCGTGCCGCGCGCGAGCGAAGCACCATTCGGGCAAGGACAAGGCTTTCCCCGCCGACGACTGCGCCGAGCCCCAACGTGAGCCACATGAATAGGGGCGGTACGCCCGGGACGATGGTCTTGATCTGGACGGTGCGCAGGCTGAAGTGCGGGATGGGGAGTGTGATGATGAGCGAGGTGTCGTCTGCGGCCGCGCCGACGCTGGTCGAGTCGAGGCGTAGGCCGTCGAGCGCCAGTTCGAGACCGCCGCTACGCATGATCTCGGCGGGAAGGATGAGCCTCACGGGTTTCTTCGCTTGTTCGCTTCCCGCGTAGACGCCGATCGTCCAGGTGTCATCGACGCCGTTGAGCCCGCTCCACCAATCGGTGATGCCGGTCTCGGAAGCCACATCGATCTGTGCCTTGCTCCCGGCCCACCCCACAGCGGCCATGCGGTCGCTCGCAAGGTACACGACACCGATCTCCTCGGCGTCCTGGCGTGCCAACTCCATGACTCCCGCGTAGCGCGTAGCGGCAGAACTCTTCACCCGGTAGGCGAGGAGGTATTCGGCGGCGACGACCTCTGAGACGCCCGCGTGGTCGATGGTTAGGATGAGGACCCGGCCTTCCAGGTGGAGCGTCGCTTTGGAGACGTCTCCAGAAAGGACAAGGCCCGCGACCTCGGTGGAATTCGGATCGTAGACCGCGAACCAACGGTTGGTCCTACCCTCCAGGGTGAAGGTCAAAAGGTCGGTCTCTTCGATGGGGATGGCCTTGATCGTGCCGTCGGCGTCGGTCGTCGCAAGCCATGAGCCCGGCGTCGCCGGAAGTTCGGCCACGGTTTCGATGGTCACCAGGTCGCCCGCACCAGAGCGAAGACTGGTCCTCACGTCGACGTGCATGGTGCCCTCCAGGATCGTGGAGGTCCGCGTCGCCGTGGCCGTGCCTGACGACGCCGTGGTCTCCAGGTAGAGCCTGCCGTCGGCGAAGTCATCGCGTCGCGTCGCCGTGCCTCGAAGACCGGAGACGTCGACGGCCTCAAGTCCCACGTGGGCTGAAGATGGCGGGATGGAGCGCAGAGCAAGGCCCCCGATCGAATGCGTGGTCTCGCCGCCAGCTACGCTCGTGAGAGCGCCGAGCACGTTCCTCGACGTGAGGACCGCCCCGTCGAATTCGACCGGCGTCGGTTTCGGCCTGAAGACCCCGTAGAGGTACGCTTGGCCATCGCTTGATTCAAGATAGTCCGATCCCGCCTCGCCCGAGAGTTCCGCTTTCTGCCAGGAGGATGGGTAGTCTTCGCGATGGGCGAGTCTCGCCGCATATGCTTCCTTGTAGTAACCGAAGGTCCCCCGCGTGGCGTCGATGGATTGGGTCGCAATCTGGCTGTTGGGAAGGATTCGGACCTTGGAACTGGCCTTGGCGTTTCCAACAGAGACGGTCACGATGTCGTCGCCGGGCATGAAGGGTGCCACGTACGTCGCGCCGTTGAGCGTCCCTCGGATCGCCGAGAAGGAAGTCTCCGCTTCGAGGACGTTGCCGAAACCGTCGAATGCGGTAGCGTGGAACTCGAGGGTATCACCTGCAAGCATACTTGCCTTCGCCGGGTCGAGCGTGAGACGCGCCAAGGGTGCCCCCAGGATCCTGATCGGAATAGACGCGGCGATCCCGGCCTGCTTGACCACTACGTTGCAGACGGTCACGATGGAAGGCGCTTTGAACCGGCCAGAGTCGTCGATGTCGCCGCAATCGCTTGTCCATTGGAGGCCGTAGGCGCCCGACAGACCCACCTCATTGTCGAAGAGGTCGAGGCCGGTCGCGACGATCGACACCTCGCGCCCCACTTCGACTTCCGCCTTCTCTGGTGAAAGCACTATCCGGCGAAGGGCCGAGGAGACAACGTGGATCCTGGCGTCGCCGACGGTCAAGCCGGCAAACGCGCTCACAACACATTCCCCGACCGCGAGCGGCGCCGTGAAGACGCCGTCTCTCGACACCGTGCCACAGGTGGACTTCCAGCCGGGGCTCACGGGCACACGGTTACCAAACGCGTCTGCACCATTGGCTCGAAGGGCCAATTGGCCGCCGGCGGGAACTGCGACCCCGATGGGAGTAACGCTGATGCTGTCGAGGCCGGCCACGATCTCGACCAGGATCGACGCGGTGAGCCCGAGTTCCGAGTAGGTGAACGTGGTGGTGCCGGGGTCCGTCGGCGCCTCGAAATAGATGTCGCTTCTTAGAAGCGAGACGCTGTTTCCGAACTGGTCGAACCCGAAGAGGTCGAACCGGCCGGAGGTGCCAGTAGGGAGGAATTCAGGTCCGGTGATCTTGATCTTCGCCAAGACATCGGAAACCACCTGGACTCTCTTGCATCCGGTGACCACGCCTTCCGTGTGGCACACATCGTAGCCGCCCGCCTGCGTTGGCGCGAGGAACACCGTCGTGTATTTCGAAAGCGGCGCCCAATCGCCGATGTCGTTTGCGCCTCGAAGCTCATACACTTCAGTGGTGCCAGCCACCACGCTTGCCGGCCCTGTGACAGCGATGCTACGAAGCGGCGGCTGAAGGCCGAAGAGGGCGAACGAGGAGAATTGTCGGAGTGTCACGGAATACCTGTAGTATCCGTCGATAGGCAGTGGCGCGAGAAGGGTCGCACGGATGTCAGAGCGGACAAGTTCGCCATCCGAGTATTCGGCGAGTCGTACCGAGGCGGGGTCGAGGTGGCGCTCGTCAAAGTATGACGCCGACACACGGAGGTCGGCGTTCATCTCCTTGATCAGCGCGTTGAGCGCCACCGTGTCGGCTTCCTCCCCATCGATTGTGGCGCGGACGGTGAAGAACATGCCGGGTTCTTCGGACGATAGAAGCCCAGCGAGCAGATCTGTCAGGTTCGAGGCATCGACTTCGACCGGTGGCGTCGCAAGGTTTCCTTCGCGAGTCTCAAGGGTCAATGCGACGTTCGTCGCGGCGGCGCCGAATCTGATGGTGGTTTCGTCGAGCGCGGCCTTCGCCGTCGCGGCGTTGATCGTCGTCACCGTGATGTTCGCATCGGTCTCGGCCGCGGCGATTCCTATTGCGTACTGGGTGGCGACGGTTTCCTGGATCTTCCCCGTCGAAACGGTCGCGGCGACCGTAGTGTTCGTGCTCGCATTTGCCCTTAGGCTCGTCACGTGCACTGGCACTCGGGTCGTGAGGCCGGCCTTGGAGGCCGTGACGAACACCGTGCCGTCTTGTGAGCCGGCCGTGAAAACGCCGCCCGACGGCGTGATGGAGCCCAGACTGACGTTATCCACCTCCCAACTTACGTTCTCAAGCGGGACGGGGTTATGGTTCAGGTCATGACCCGCGGAGACGAATTGCATGCTTGCGCCCGTTGACAGCGTGGCCGTCGATGGTGTCACGGAAATCTCGGCGAGTGTTCCCGCGATGACCTCGATACGGGCCGTCGCCGCCGCGTTTCCTATCCTAGCGGTGACGTCGGTGGTTCCTACCTTGAACGCTTTGAAAACGCCTCCCGAGGAAAACGTGCCGACGGTGGGATTCTGGGCCGCGAACTTGGCGGCGACTCCACCCACCTCGTTGCCTTCGTCGTCGTAGCCTGTGACGGCGATGAACTGGTCCGCGCCGGCGGGCATCATCGCGAAGTCGGGCGCGATCTCGATGCGCGAGACGAAAGCGGATTGGGTGATCGCCTCGACGGTCGATCTGCCGGAGATGCCGCTGCCGGTCTCCCTCGCTTCCACCGATGCAGATCCATCCGAAAGGGCCCGGAATGCGCCCGTCGCCTGGTTCACTACACCGACATCGGTGTTGTTCGAGCGCCACGTGAACCGCGCCGAGGGGACGACGTTGCCATCGCGGTCCGAAGCCACGGCCTTGAAGGAGAGGGCGCCGGGCACGACGACGCGTCCGCTTGCGGGACTGACCGCGACCCTAGAGACCGGCCCATGGATGGTGAACGAGACCGAATCCGCGAAGCTGTTCCCCGCCTCGTCAGTGACGGTCAGCGTGATGGTCTTTGCACCGGTCGAGGCGAATGGGATGCGGTCGCCTGCCTGGCATGGGAAATCGATCGGGTCTTCGGACGTCGTGCAGGTCTTCGAGACTATCGAGGACCCGGTTCCGCCGGCCCGGAAGTCGAGCGTCACGTTCTGCGAGCCGATGGATTCGCCGGACCTCGGGGAGACGATCCTGACGGTCGCCGGGACCGTGTCGATGGTCAGCGAGGACGCGTCGTTGAGGCTTGAAGGGTTTCCTGCCAGGTCTGCCGCAAAGATCTCGATTATCGCGTCGCCTTGCTCGTCTTCCGCGTCAACCTCGTACGTGTACGAGAAGACCAGGTTCGACTCCTGTTCGAAAGCCGCAAGGTTGCCGTTGATCGTGACGATGGGCGGCTCTGCGACCGGCTCGTCGCTCACGAATGTCAAAGTGACCTGCCCGGCCGTCGAGATTTGCGGCTCGACATGAAGCTCGGCCAAGGCCGGTGGGATCGTATCGACCGTGAAGGAGACGGCTTTTTCGAACACGTTGGCCGCCTGGTCAGCGACCCGCACAACGATGCGCTTCTCCCCTTCGGACGCGAAATCGAAGGTGTCCCCCGAGATACAAGCGGAAAACGGGTCGCCGTCTACGCTGCATTCTCTCGACACCACGTGAGTACCGGTTCCATCATCGTCGAAAAGGAGTGTGATCGACCGCACGTTCACGTGGTCACCGTCGAAGGGTGCTCGGAAATCGATCTCGGGCGGCACCGTGTCCACGGTGATGTCGACCGATTCGACCTTTGCGTTTCCGGCCGAGTCCTTCACCCGTATCGAAAGGGTCTGCAATCCATCGCCGGGGAATTCGAGATCCGTCGCAGCGGTGCATGGGATCCACCCTTGACCGTCGGAGAGGTCGCATGACCTTGATGCGACGCCCGAAGTGTCGTCGGAATCCGTGAAGTTCAGGAGGATCCTCGTCGAGTTGGAGATCAGCGCCTGGGTCGGCGAAAGGACGAGCAGTTCTGGCGGGGCCCGGTCCTGCTTGACGGTGGTCGTCCTGTTCTGTCCGGTGTTCCCGACAGAATCAACACCCCGGTGGGTGACCTCATAGGAACCGTCCGTGGCGATGGAGAACGGGTTGGTGAGAGGCGTCGGCGCGGGGCCGTATGTCTCGAAAGTCGTCGAAACGCAATCCATGGTCTCATCTTCGCACGAGACGCCAACAGTCACGTCGGTCACGAACCACCCGTTCTCGCCGTCCGGCGCCTCAGGGTCGGTGACCACGAAGGTGCTCGGTGCAACCGTATCAATCGTGAATAGGCCCACCTCGTGTTCCAGTGGGTGGCCGGCAAGGTCGGTGCCGGTGACCAAGACCGATGCCGCGCCCTGTTCGTCCAGGGCGGAAACGTGGTAGATGAAGGTGAAGTTCAGGTCCGCACCGCTCTGGAAAGGCGCTGAATCCCCGTTCACGGTCACCTCAGGGGCGGCCTCCAAGGCCTCGGAAGACTGGATCGTGATCGTCAACGGCCCCACCGTGGTCGCGGCTGCGGAAGCACTGATATCGGTGACGGAAGGTGCTGATGTGTCGATATCAAACGTCCGGTTCAGGGGCCCTGCTAGGTGGCCTGCGTTGTCCTCCACGTACCACTCGAAGCGGTGCGATCCGTCCCCGGTGACCGTCACAGGGCCCTCGTAGTCCTCGTAGTCGGCGCCATCGATGCTGAAGTTCGCGTGGGCGTCTTCGGGGAAGGAGATGAACACCTCGACATCGGAAACGTAGATGGCGCGTCCACCGAGTCGATCACCGGTGAGGATGACCGTCGTGTTTGGCGCAGACCGGTCGATGATGAAGTTCACGTTCTGAGCGGCCTCGGCAAGGCCGTTACCGGCCTCGCTTTGGAAGGTCAGATTGTGACTGCCATCCGCGGTCACAGTGAAAGGGGCCGAGTACACGGTCATGGGTCCCCCGTCGAGAGCGTAGGACGTTGAAGCACCGCTCGGTCCGGACGTCCTTGACAGGGAGACGTCGACGGCCGTCACATAGATTTCGTGGGCACCTACGCCCCCCGTAAGCGTTGCCGTGGTCGTAGGCGTCGTGCGGTCGATCTTGAAGTCGCGTGCAGCCGTGGCGGTGTTTTGAGCGGCGTCCCTCGCGCTAAAGACCACTTGGTGCGTGGCGGACTCTGAGCAGACGGAATCTAGGGTGGTATCGCCGGCGAAATAGAAGGGGGCCCCGCCATCGACGGACGCGCTCCAGTTGGTGATGCCCGACGAGGGCCCTGGATCCTCTGCCTCTAGGATCGGACTCACGCAGCTCGTGAACCAGTCCCCTGAACCGAGCGTGCCACTAAGCGTCAGCGCGGCCTCGGGTGCGACCGTGTCTATGACGAGCGTGGTCGTATCGACGTGAGTGCCGGTATTCCCGCTGCCGTCGGTGACGTCGATTGCAATCTCGGCGCTCCCTTGTTCGTCGAAGTCGTCGATTCGGTAATCGAATACTATGGAAGCCCCGGAGTGGCTAGCGAAGCTCGCCGGGTCCCCGTTCACCGTGAGTCTGGGGCCAAGGCCGTTCGCAGGCCTAAAGAGGACGATCTCGGAAAGATGTCCGCCGGGAGCGCCGCCTCCGAACAACAACGCCGCGCTTCCCGTCCACACCGCGGCGGCGGATTCTCGACCGGGCGCCAGTTCGACGTCAAGAACCGTGATCTTCTCCAGGCCAGGGTCATACTCGACGATCTGGTCAACTTCCGCAGCGCCCTCAACGCCTCCGAAAACGAAGGCCTTCGTGCCGTCCGATGCGATACTCGCGGCGTGCCGAGCCGAAGGGAGGACGGAGGCAATCGTCATAGCGACGTCTGTCCTAGGGTCGTAGCGGACGATCTCGTCCAGCGCGGTGGACCCGTCGTCTCCGCCGAGCACGAATGCGTGGCTCCCGTTCCAGAAAGAGCTTGCCGACATGCGCCCCGAAGGAAGGGAAGCGCCCATCGTGACCAACGTGTCCTCGAACGGGTCGAACATGAGTATGTCGTCGAGGCGCGTCCCGTCGTGGCCTCCGAAAAGAAGTACGTGTCGGCCGTCCCAGACGGCGGCCATGTCGTATCGTGGCGTTGGAAGGGTGGCGACCATCGGCGTGATCGTGTCTTCCATGGGGTCGTAGCGTAGTATCTCATTCTTGAACGCTCCATCCCAACCGCCGAAGATGTAGGCTTTGCCCGCGGCCCAGACAGCGCTCGTTCCGTAGCGCGCACTGGGGAGGACGGCATCCATCACCGTCGTCTCATCGGCAACGGGGTCGTACCGGACGATGGCGTCAGTTCTCCCGCTTGGAAGCGCTCCGCCGAAGATGTAGGCGTTTGATCCGTCCCACACGGCGCTGTGGATTCGGGTCGCTCCGGGAAGTCGAGCGCCGGCCACGGCGAGCGTGGTCTCATCGGTGCCGATTGCGATCGTTTCCGAGAAGTCGAGCGAGATCGTCACATTGCCTGCCTTGGCGGGGTTAGGGGAGGCGGATATCGAGACGAGTTGCGGAGCCGCCGTGTCGACCACCGCTTCAAGTACCTCTGGCGTACTCATGAGGGCCACGTCGTCAAAGGCCTTCGCGCGTAGCACGAGCGTCCCATCCACGCCGCTCGGGACTTCGAAGAATCCGGCGCCTGACTCTTCACCGTCGTCGAACCGTTGGATCTCGTGGACGGTTTCGAGGTTCGTCCCGCTTAGAAGCTCGATCTGGAACTTCTGGAGGGGACACCCGTCGGTGAATCCGCTTGGACACGTGTCATGCGCGGCGAAGAGGTAGCGAAGGTCCTGGCCGACTTGCCAAGTGGCGATCGGGGGATCGAGCGCAAAGACGGTGATCGTGGGCGGCGTACCGTCGACGTAGACCATCGGTTGTTGCGCGGGCCCGACGGAGTGGTCCTCCGACGCGCCGGTGGAGCGGACCTCGAAGGAGACGATGGCATTGTTCACGGTCGCGGCGCTTTTCTTGATGCTGAAACCCAAGGTGATCGACGACGCTTCCTTGGCGCCCTGGAATTCCAAGAAGGGTCTTCCGTCGGGCTCGGATCCTTGCGATGTGACGAAGGTGTGTGGACCGCCGCCAAAAAACACTTCTGGTACGCAGTCGACTTGGTCGTCGGTCGGACCTTCGCATGGGTCGCCAGTGGCGAATCGAGTCCCGACGAACAGGAATCCGGGCGGAACGATGAAACGTATCGTTTCGGGCGTGGCGATCAACGCGGTGTCGACGGTGAAGTTGAGGTCGAGTTGCGTAGATGCGGAGATAGGGCCACGGACGTGGCTCTTGGCGACGACGGCCGTGACCGTCCGGTGGGCTGCCTCAGCTTCGAAGGCGGTGAAGGGCAATGCCGACGTGGTAAGAAGGACGAATAGCGCCAAGGCTCTCGTGATCTTTCGGGATCGTGATGCGTCGGTGGATCGGCTCACTTATCAACCGCCTCCGTTCCCTTCTTCATGCCTTCGCGGGCCTCGAGGGTCCCAATCGGCTCAGCCCCGAGTTTCGCGGGGGCGGTCTGCGCTGGAAGGGCGTGGGCCGGCTGAGGACCAGAGGCGGCGTCGGTTCCTTCGGGGTCGGCTCCGGCATTCTCGGGTGTGACCGCCGTTTCGGTGCGTCCACCGCGGACGACCTTGACGACTTTCAATACCACGAAGTCGCCTTCCGCGATGTCATGGAGTTCACGGATCTCTTTGGGGATGGTGATTTTCGAGTTCTCGTAGACACGCCGCGTGAATTCGACATGGGCGGCGTCGCTGCCTGAGGAAGAAACGTGTGCCCTTCGCCTACGATGCCCCGCCGCCATTCTCTTGTGCCCCTTCCGGAAAGGACCCTTCACGACGAGTGAAGGCTTTTCACTTTCCTCGATCCGTTCCCGTGTCAGCGTATCCTCTAATAAACCTGATTGTGCGCCGGTTATCCAAAAACGGGGTATGCAAGGGAACGGTTGCGACCAAACGGTTGATTGGTGGCATTAGGGCACCAAGACCGGCGACGGCGCCGAGTCCGACCGGGCGTGGGCTCCGGGCCTATGGCCACCGTTTTGCTCCAGGGTGAGAAGTGGCATCCGTGGTTTCGTCGGGGGATACCATCGGCGCCGTTCCCGGATCCGGGACCTACCGGCCGACGCAAGGGGCGGTGCAGACGGCGCCGCAGTCGAAACCCACATAAGACATTAGGAGTATCGTCGGTTCCCGTGTGCCTATGAAGTACATCGTGGTCACGGGCGGTGTCTTGTCAGGTCTTGGCAAGGGCATCACCACTTCTTCCATCGGTCGCCTCTTGAAAGCCCGCGGCGTGCGCCTCGCTGCGGTGAAGATCGATCCGTACGTGAATTGCGACGCGGGCACGATGAACCCGTTCGAGCACGGCGAGGTCTTCGTCCTGGACGACGGCGGCGAGGTAGACCTCGATCTTGGGAATTATGAGCGTTTTCTCTCGGACAACATGAGCCGGCAGTCGAACATCACCACCGGCACCGTGTACAAGAGCGTCATAGAGAAGGAGCGACGCGGCGACTATCTCGGAAAGACCGTCCAGATAATCCCCCACGTCACTAACGAGATCCGCGAGCGGGTCAAACGGGTGGCGAAGGACGCCGATGCGGAGGTCTGCCTCATCGAGGTCGGCGGCACCGTCGGCGATATCGAGTCGATGCCGTTCCTCGAGGCGTTGCGCCAACTGCGCATCGAGGCCGGGCGCGAGAACATGGTCTTCATACACACCACACTCGTGCCGGTCCTTGGCGTCGTCGGGGAGCAGAAGACGAAGCCGACGCAGACAAGCGTCAAGGAGCTTCGATCCCTTGGGATCGACCCCGAAATGATCGTCTGCCGCTCCTCCGAACTCCTCGAACCTAAAACGAAGGCCAAGATCGCATTGTTCTGCGATGTCGACGAGCGGGCGGTGATCGGCGCTCCCGACGCCCGCACGATCTACGAAGTCCCGATGACGCTCGCCGAGCAAGGTGTCGACGAGTGGCTCATACGACGCCTTTCGATAGAGGCGCACGAGAACGACCTCTCCGATTGGCGCTCCTACGTGGAACGGATCGTGAACCCGAAGTTCTTCGCGGAAGTCTACGTCGTCGGCAAGTACACTCACCTCGCCGACTCGTACCTGTCGATAACGGAGGCGTTCACGCACGCTGGTGCGGAACTCAACACGCGCGTCAAGGTCCGTTGGGTCGACGCCGAGCAGTTCGAGAAAGACCCGTCGAAGGTAGCCGAAGTGCTCCAGAACGCGCATGGCATACTCGTCCCCGGCGGGTTCGGCTCGCGCGCGACCGAAGGGAAGATGCTCGCGATCAAGTACGCCCGCGAGGCGGAGATACCGTTCCTCGGCATCTGTTTCGGCTTCCAACTCGCCACCTGCGAGTTCGCTCGGAGTGTATGCGACCTTCAAGGCGCGAATTCGACGGAGGTGAATCCGGACACGCAGCACCCGGTCATCGATATCCTGCCCGAGCAGCGCACCGTACAGGGCCTCGGGGGGACCATGCGCCTCGGCGCCTCGCCGATCAAGATAACGCCCAACTCCAGGGCCCATCAACTCTATGGCAAGACCGAAGCCGCGGAAAGGCACCGCCACCGCTACGAGGTCAATCCGGGCTATATCCCGAAGTTGGAAGCGAAAGGGCTTCGCTTCGTCGGAAAGGACCCGACCGGGAACCTCATGGAGATACTCGAGTTGCCTTACCACCCGTTCTTCGTCGGGAGCCAATTCCACCCAGAGTTCATGTCGCGGCCCATGAGACCCGCGCCGCTCTTCCATGGGTTCGTCGAGGCCGCCAAGGAACGGATGTTGCGATCGGGCATCCATGAAGCAGTGAAGGCGTAAAGTGGCTAGACCAGGCATCCGCGAACGGGCAAAGGCGCCACCATGAAAGCACCCGCGCGCCTTGTGGCACTCACGGGAACGCCGGGCGTAGGAAAGAGCGCTGCCGCCGCCCTCCTCGAAAGAGAGTTCTTGGTGATCCACTTGAACGAACTCGTCCGCTCGAGCGGTGTCGGGGAGGGCCGCGACCGTCATCGCCAAAGCCTTGAGGTCGACCCACGTCGACTGGCCGCGCCGCTTCGACGCGCCGTCGGGCTCGCTTCGCGGGGCGCCGGACCGTCGTCGCAGGCGATCGTCGAGGGGCATTTGAGCCATCTCGTTCCGGGGATCTCCCGTGCGATCGTATTGCGGCTTTCCCCCCGGGTACTGCGGCGGCGTCTCGCCGCGAGACGCTGGAGGAGGACGAAGATCGAGGAGAACGTCGAGGCCGAGGGGATGGGCATCATCGCGGACGAATGCCGCACCCTCGACGACGCATGCGAGATCGACGTCACGGGCATGACCAGGGCACAAGTCGCCGCATCTGTGCGCCGCCTCGCCCGCTCCAGCCGACCGGCAAGAAGATACGCCTTGGGCTCCGTCGACTGGTCGGAGGACGATTCATGGTACTAGAACAGCACGCGGAAAAGGTCGGGTCCGTCTTCGGTCCGGGCGTCGCCCTTTCGAGGATGCTCGGACTCTCGCCGAACGCCGTCACCGTGCTCGCGTTCCTCCTTTCGCTTGTCTCGGCCGCGCTCTACTACTATGCGCCAACAGGCGGCCGGAGCCTCCTCCTCGCTGCGGCGGGGACCCTTTTCCTGTCCGCCTATCTCGATGCCGTCGACGGGCGGCTTGCGAGGGCCACGGGTCGAAAGACGCGCGCGGGCGATTTCCTCGATCATGCGCTCGACCGTTTCTCTGACGTCGCGTTGGTCATGGCCATAGGGCTTTCCGGAGTGGCCGATGAGAGGGTCGCCCTGGCAGCACTGGCCGGGATGCTCCTTGCCAGCTACATGGGGACACAGGCGCAGGCGGTCGGCGTTGGGCGCAATTACAAGGGCCTCGCAGGTCGGGCGGACCGGCTCTTCGTGCTCTTCATCGCGTCGATGCTCGATTTTGCCGCCGTCTCGACGCCTTTTGCGGCGCGAAGCTTCCTCGAACTCGCCTTGTATTACATCGCGGTGTTTGGCTCGCTCACGGCGCTCGAGCGTTTTGGTCAGGCGTGGAAAGATCTCAGCAAAAACCCGCCTCAATGAACCCGGGACCGGAAAACGCGCTCGGTGATGGATGTCGGCGATCGCCAATCGCCCGTACCTAGTCCTTAAATCTGAAAACCACTCATAAGACTGTACAGACCATGTCAAACATCCTTCGGACCTTCGGATTGATGCTCGCCCTCACGGGACTGTTCGTCCTCATGGGGCTTGCGGTCGGCGCGTACTTCGGCGACACGTACGGCGGGATGGCGTTCTTCCTCATCATCGCGGCCGCCATGAACCTCTTCGCGTACTTCCTCTCCGACAAGCTCGTGCTCTGGTCGTACAAGGCCAAGATCGTCGGCCCCGCGGAGGCGCCGCGCCTTCACGCGATCGTCGACAGGCTCGTGGCGAAGTCAGGCATCCCGAAGCCCCGCGTCGCCATCATGCCAAGCGAGACGCCGAACGCTTTTGCCACCGGCAGGAACCCCAAGAACGCGGTGGTCGCCGCCACCGCCGGCATCCTCCGCCTCCTCACCGATGAGGAGCTCGAAGCGGTGATGGCTCACGAACTCGGCCACGTGCGTAACCGCGACATCCTCGTCATGTCGATCGCCGCGACGATCGCGGGCGCGATAGGATTCGCGTCGAGGTCCATCTTCTGGGGCAGCATGTTCGGGGGCGGCGACAGGGACCGCGGAGGCAATCTTGCGTTTGCCCTTCTAGTCGGGATACTTGCTTCCATCGCGGCGGTGTTGGTGCAACTTGCGATATCGCGCTCGCGCGAGTTCGGGGCGGACGAAAGCGGTGCGAGGCTTTCCGGGCGGCCGAATGGCCTTGCCGCCGCATTGGAGAAGCTGGATTCCTACAACCACCGGATCCCGATGGAGAACGCGAACCCGGGCTCCGCGCACCTCTTCATCGTGAACCCGC
Source organism: Euryarchaeota archaeon (assembly GCA_016207515.1). Lineage (NCBI taxonomy): Archaea > Methanobacteriati > Methanobacteriota > Methanobacteriota archaeon. The sequence goes on from JACQPN010000023.1 coordinate 125,099, forward strand.
TTTCCGGGGGCTCTGTTGCGAGGCTGTTCTCGACGCACCCGCCGACGAAGGCCCGAGTCGCGCGGCTTAAGAAACTGGCGTTGGAGATGGGGACTTTCAATTAGGTCTCTGTGAGACGGTCAAGTCATGCGACGGCGCCGTAGCGCCAATGCCATGCTTGCCACCAACACGAGGATGGCGCCGGTCGCTAGCCCAGGGACACGGTTCGAGCCACCGGCGGCGTCGTCGGACGACGTGTTGCCAGGGCTGCTCTTCGGGTCGGTCACGTTGGCCGGGTCGACCGAGAAAGTCACTCCGTCGAGGCCTTTCTGAAGCGCCCATCTGTCTTTTGTGCTCCCGTCGAGCGCCTTGAACTCACCGATGAGCGAGCCGTTTGAAAAAGTGAGGAGGACCACGCCGTAATCGCGGTTGTTCCTCGCTGCCTCCCACGCGGGCGGTTGGGAATCGGGCGAGGTGAAGGCGTAGTGCGAAGCACCACCGACCCCGGCGACGAGGTAAGTGGTACCGGTCTCTGAGACCGCTTCGCCAGTGATCATTTTCGTCCGCTCGTACAGGTGATCGTGAGCTTGGATATCGACGTCCAAGTGGTACTTGTCGAAAACTGGTCCCCAGATCGCCCTGACGGGGAGGTTGGAGCCATGGGGCCCGTCGCTCCACAGGGGATAATGGTGGAACGCGAGGATCCATCGGACCGACGGGTCCGCGCGCGCCGCCGCGAGGGTCGATTCGAGGAACCGAAGTTGCCCCTCGTTCGCTCCGTTCGCGCAAGAGGCCTCGGCAAGGCCAGGCACGGCGTCCCCTGCAGGGCCGACGTCACAGGCATGCTCCGTGTCAAGCGAGATGAAAACAGCGTCCCCGTAACGGAACGCGTACCATCGCTCTCCTTCCCTCGTCGGCATCGGGAGCCGCGCATCGTACTGCAGGAACTGTTGGCCGGCTTCGCGTTCGTGGTTACCGACGGCCGACATGTACGGAACGTGGGAGGCGTAAGGTTCGAGTGCCGCGAAGTAGGCGTCCCAAGTACGCGGCACCCCGTTGGCGTAGGAGAGGTCGCCGGCGACGAGGTGGAAATCGGCGCGGAGGCCGTTTGCGAAGGCCACGTTCTTGAGGGGGTTGTCCCCATCCGCCTCGGCCGCGGGATTGCCCGGGTCTGGGACGCCATGGTCGCCCCACACGGCCACGGTGAAACGCTCAGGCCTTTCACGCGCCGTCGTGAAGGTAAAATCTCGGCTCATCATAGAATCGGTCACCGCACGGTAGTGGTAAGTCGTCGCCGGTGCAAGTCCCTGGAGCGTTGCCCGGAACGCAGTTGGGCTGTCGCTACCCGTGGCCGTGTACGTCGCCGGGGCGGACGCGCCGTATCCGGTGGTCGGCCCGTAGTCGACGCGAGCCATGGTCGCCGGTGGAGCGGACCACGAAACCGAGACAGCCGTCATAGGGTCGGTTCCCCAAGCGATATGCACGCCGACCGGTCCCGAAGCGCCTTGGCTTGACGCCGGATACCCGGAAAAAACGACCGCCGAGACGAGGACGATGATTCCAAGCGGGAAAAGGCGCACCATTTGCACTTCCGGCGAGCGTATAAAGCGCTTGCTGTGACGTGGTTGTCGTCGGGCGCGTTTCGCGGTCCCGCTACCGGTTCGCGTCGGGGGTCGCCGCGCCTGGCGCCGACCCCGTGGCAGTCTTTCCACGTTCACGCATCAGTGCCCCCACGTAGACGCCGACCATTACGAAGATGCCGCCCACGACGAGGGCCCCCGTCACCGCTTCCCCAGCGATTGACGCGGCGACTACTATCGTCACCAGCGGGGCGAGCACCGACCCATACGCGTTCGCGGACGCCGTCCAGTGCGAAAGCACCCAGACCATCAAGACGAATGCCAGCATCGAGCTTACGATGAGCCAACCGAGGGCGCCCCACGTGGCGGTCGCGACCGGGAAGGTCTGTGGCTCGTGGAACGCAAGCGATAACGGGAACAGGATGGCGGTGCCAACGGCCATGCCGACGGCGTTTGCGGCGATCGGGTGGCTTCGAGGGAAGCCTTTCACGATGATGCCCGACGCTGCCGCGAAAAGCGCCGCCGCGAAGACGGATAGTAACGAAAGCACGGGGACCGCGGCGCTCAACTGTTCCTGGAAGACGACGGCGATCCCCACGATGCTGACCAAGGCGCCAAGAAGACCCAGCCGGCGGAACCTCTCGAGCCCGAATCCAATGGCCATCAGGAACGTCGTAAGCGGGATGGTCGCGAAGGTGACCGCCGCCATTCCGGAAGGCACCGTCACCAGTCCATAGTAAACGAGCGCGAAATTCGCCCCGAACGCGAACGCGCCGAAGAGCGCTGCCCCGATGAGCGCCTGTCCCGAGGGAAGCGGGATGCGTTTTGCAGCCACGACCGCGAACAGGATCATGGAGGCGACCGCAAAACGGAGCGATGCGCCCCAGAAGGGTGCGAGTTCGCGGTTGCTGAAGCGCACGGCGACGAAGTTCACGCCGAGGAAGAGGACTGTCGCCACGAAGGCCGCGAGCACCAAGGGTTGAGGCTTCGAGGAGGCGGAGGCCGACATCTACTTGAGCCGATGGAGCGTGCGACGCATAAAGGTCGCGCTTCGGCCGCTCCTCAGGGCGCGAGCGCGAACGTCACCGCAGGCGGCATCGGCCGCCGCGGATGAAGTGGGCGGGATCATCGAGCCCACGCCACGAACTCTTCTTTCGACCGTTTCGCCATCGTGTAGTTTGTCTTCAACTGGTTTCCCAAGGTGTCGAAAGGGATGGGCGCGTAATCGTGTCCTGGGAAAATGATTGTCGATTGGGGAAGCGCCGGGATCCTCTGCGTCAAAGTCTTCCACATCTCCGCCGGGTCGCCACCGGGAAGATCCATGCGGCCGCACTCGCCCAGGAACAGAGTATCGCCCGTGAACAGGCATCCATCGGGTTTGCCCGCCGTGTTACCCGGCACGCGGAAATCTTCTATGTAGTAGCACGTCGAGCACTCCGTGTGGCCGGGCGTGTGCATCGCGCGGATACGACTCGCGCCCAACTCGATGATGTGGCCATCGTTGAGGCCGACATCGTGCGGGACTTGGGAGACTTTGTGCGCGTAGACCTTGGCGCCCGTGCGCTTGGCGAGGCCCGCGACGTCCGTGACATGATCGTAGTGACGGTGCGTCACAAGAATCGCGATGATCTCGAATCCCCGCTGCGCCGCGATCTCTTCAACGGGCCCGGCATCAAACGAGGGGTCGACGACGGCGGCCTTTCCGGAGGGTCCGTCGGCGATGAGGTACGTGTAGTTCTGCATATGGCCGGTCACGCGTTGGAAGACGAGAACCATCGCGTTGAATGAAATGGTTACGCACAGAAAAGAATGTTGACGGGAGGGCCTCACGGATAGGCGAAATTGGGGACTGTGGCAATTGCCGCTTGCTACGATGCGACCATTTGTTCGGCCTAACGAGCAAAGTAGGGGTCAGCGGCGGCCCCCCCGGTCGGAAGCCCCTGGGCCTGGAACACCATCGGTTGATGTAGGCCTTTGCTGGCGAGGTCGATGGGAATGCTGACATGATATAATTTCACAAAGGGGAGGACCGAGGCAGTCGTTAGCTTCTGTACCGTTTCAGCGTAAGTGGGACGAATCGGTCTCTTGATTTTTGGACGGTTCCGGTTCCCGCGTGACTTGGATTGCTTGTTCGACGTATAAGCGTGATTGACGGCGTTGCATGTTCTTCTCCCGCCGCCTTTGCCTCGCGGCGGCGAGTTTCACTCGCCGCGTTTCAAGGACCTCATCCGGGTTTCCCCGATACTTGGCCCAGGGCGTGAGGTAGTCGATTCCACTGTGGAGTCGCTCGTGATTGTACCGGTGGATTATCCCGTTGAGGAGGACTCGCGCCGCGTCCGGTGTTTCGGGTTCGTGCAGGAAGAGTTCGGTCTTCACGGTGCCTTCGACGCGTTCGACGAACGCGTTGTCGGTCGGCGTATGCGGCCTGATCCTCGTGTGGGTGATGCCGCGGCGGGTGAGGACGATCTTGAAATCCCGGGATATGAAGCCACTTCCGTTGTCGGTCTGGATGACCGGCGTCTTCCCGGAGTCGAGGCGGCTGAGGGCCGTCTCAGCCGCCAGGCTCACCGAGTTCCCATCCATCCGGCCGAGGAGTTCCCAGTACGTGATGAACCTGGAGTACTCGTCGATGAACGTGATGAGGTAATAGTTCCGGTCGCCGAGTTTGACGTACGTGATGTCGCTCTGCCACTTCTCATCCGGTGCTGTCGGGCGGACCAATGCGATTCGCTCCCGTTGGACTCGTTGCCATTCGGCAACGAGTCCCGACTCCTTAAGGATACGGTAGACCGTGGAAGGCGTCACATGGACGACGTCCTCATCGATCATCCGGTAAGCGAGTTCCCGGTGACGAATGTTCGGGTGACCGTGGGCG
>JACQPN010000024.1 GCA_016207515.1 Euryarchaeota archaeon
ACGATCTCCATCTTCTCGCGCGCTGTCCATTTCCGCTTCTGTTCGTTTTCCATTCGTGTTCCCTTCCCGCTTGGTCAGCGGGGTGGGAACCGTTCAGAAATCAGAAGACCTTTTTGTCCCAGTTTCGCTGAAACATCTCAGAATAGCTATTGAAGTCTGGAACGTGTCCAAAAGCTTCGCGATACGAAGCAATTTCATCCACAATGGGAGTCGTTTCGACGAGAACCAGACACCAGCCACGGGATCGCATGGAATTGACGTGAGAGTGAGGTCAAGCGACGGGCGCCTACCTAGTGACATGACTCTAACGGGACAAGTATTCCAGATAGGCAGAAACCACCTAGAAGGCTTCATGGCCGCAATTCGGATTGGCGTCGATGTGGGCGCGTTGGAAAACACGATGACAGGCCACACTTATCGATTGATCAGCAACAATACAATCGAAAGCAATGATCAAGGAATTGTTCTAGGGCTATCTGCAACTCTCTCGAACAACTCGATCCAGAATTCCTCTGCCGCGGCCGTATGGCAATCAGCTTCGACCGCCACCTCCGCCCTGTTGGGCAACGAGATCCGAAACACGCCCCTCGGGTTCTCCCCGTTCCACTCCTGCGCTGGGATTCCGGTCTATCCGATTGTCGAGTTCAATAACTTCGTCAATACAACGGATTGGGCCATTTTGCAAGGAGGATGTACCGCCATCGTGCCGGCGGCTAACAACTACTGGGGCCACCCTGACGGTCCCACCTACAACCGCGGCGACAACGCTCTCGATCCGATTCTCGACCCCATCGTGCCCGAGGAGATTGGTTACGGGGGCCGGGTCACCTTTGGCGTGGTCTTCGCGCCATGGTTGACGGAGCCGAACCCGCACGCCGGGCCGGTGCCCGAAAACTAGACGGCTGACCTCCTCGTCGGAAGCATGCGCATCATCACGGCGCGCGCTTGGCGGCGAACACAAAGCGTCCGTTTGACTGTCTGGCATTGACGATAAACTCCCGTTCCAGGGGATCGGCGCACCCATCCCATCCTTAGGCCGACTGTTCGTGCACCGGTTATCATTCGGTTTTTCGTCATGGCCCACGAGGATTTCCTTCGAGGCGGAGAGCACTAGGAGGAAACCGTATTTTTGACGGCCCGCCATCCGTCGCGTCTTGTTCGCGTCTTTCGCCCACATGTACTTCTATATCCGACGATGTGCCTGCATCAAGACAAAGGCGAGGCAAGCCGGTTGAAGTTCGACCACTACAAGACCGACGGATTCTATGATGAGATGTTCACGGCCGACGGCAAACCCCGTGAGGGCGCCTCTGTGCTCGTCGACGCCCTCGAGGGCTTCAGCGACGAGGAGATGCGCCGGCGCCAGCAGGCGGCCGACGTCGCCTTCCTCAACCAGGGCATCACCTTCACGGTCTACGGCGACAAGGAAGGCCGGGAGCGGATATTCCCGTTCGACATCGTCCCACGGATCGTGCCCGCAAGCGATTGGGCCGTCCTGGAACGCGGCCTCCAACAACGCATCAGGGCGCTCGACCGTTTCGTCGACGACGTCTACCACGACGCCCACATAATCAAAGACGGCGTGATCCCGGAAGCGGTCGTCCGGACGAGCAAGGGGTTTCGCGACCAATGCATCGGCCTCGACCCGCCGAAAGGCATCTGGTGCCACATCTCCGGCATCGATTTTGTCCGCGACGGAGACGGGCGGTATTATGTGCTCGAGGACAACCTGCGAACCCCCTCCGGCGTGTCCTACGTCCTGGAGAACCGGGAGGTCATGAAGAAAGTCCTCCCGGAGATAATGGGCAGGATGAGCATCAAGCCCGTGACCCAGTACCCGATACAGCTCCTGGAGACGTTGCAGCACCTTTCAGGGAAAAGCGACCCCACCGTCGTCCTCCTCACGCCTGGCATCTACAACAGCGCCTACTTCGAACACTCGTACCTCGCCCAGAAGATGGGCATCGAACTCGTCGAGGGAAGCGATCTCATCGTCGACGGCGGCGAAGTGAAGATGAGGACGACGCGCGGCCTAAGGCGCGTGGACGTGATCTACCGGCGCATAGACGACGATTTCCTCGACCCGGCGGCGTTCCGGGGCGACTCGCTCCTAGGCGTTCGCGGCCTCATGGACGTCTACCGCGCGGGAAACGTAGCGCTCGCCAACGCCCCCGGCACCGGGGTCGCCGACGACAAGGTGGTCTACCCGTACGTCCCGTCCATGATCGAGCACTACCTGCAAGAGAAGCCGATCCTCCCAAACGTGCCGACGTTCGTGTGCTGGGACGACAAACAACGCGAGCACGTGCTCGGCAACCTCGACAAGTTGGTCGTCAAGGCCGCGAACGAATCCGGCGGCTACGGGATGCTCATCGGTCCCTCCGCATCGAAAGAGGAGCGCGAGGCCTTCGCCGCGAAGATCCGCGACAACCCGCGTAACTACATCGCGCAGCCCACCCTCGCGCTTTCCCGGGTCCCCACGAGGATCGGGAACGGCTTCGAGGGACGCCACGTGGATCTACGCCCCTACGTCCTCAACGGGAGATCGATCCATGTGCTCCCCGGGGGCCTCACGCGTGTGGCGCTCCGGAAGGGCTCGCTTGTCGTGAACTCGAGCCAAGGCGGCGGCAGCAAGGACACGTGGGTGCTTGCCGACAACGGAGGCCAGTGACGTTGGCCCGCTCGACCACGTCACCGACTCTTCCCCGCGGGGGTGGCCGCTGATGCTCTCTCGGGTAGCCAACGCGGTCTATTGGATGAACCGCTACATCGAGCGGGCCGAGAACGTGGCGCGCTTCGTGGACGTGAACCTCAACTTGACGCTGGACCTTCCCGAGGGCCACGCGGACCAATGGGAGCCCCTCGTCATCACGGCGGGCGACAGCCTCGTCTTCAAGAAGCGCTTCGGTCCCGCCACGAAGGAGAACGTCATCCATTTCCTCACCTTTGACAGCGTGAACCCGAATTCGATCCTCTCATGCCTTCGCCAGGCCCGTGAGAACGGACGCAGTGTCCGCGAGATCATCTCGTCCGAGATGTGGCAGCAAGTGAACCGATCCTACCTTTACCTCCAGGACGCCATAGCGAGCGGCACGGCGATCCAGAGCCCTCACGAGTTCTTCGCCCGCGTCAAGATGGATTGCCACCTTTTCACCGGCATCATGGACGCGACGATGTCGCACGGCGAGGCATGGCATTTCGGAAGGATGGGCCGGCTCCTCGAACGCGCGGACAAGACATCGCGCCTTCTTGACGTGAAGTACTTCATGCTCCTACCTCGCCCCACGGACGTGGGCTCGGCGGTCGACGATCTCCATTGGCAGGCGGTCCTCAAGTCAGCGAGCGCCCTCGAGATGTACAGGAAGGACCGCCGACGGCGCATCACGCCGTGGGACGTCGCGGACTTCCTGATACTCGACCGCCAGTTCCCGAGATCAATCAGGTACTGCGTCACGAAGGCGGAGGAATCGCTGCAGGTCATCGGCGGAAAACCCGGCAGGGCCTTCCACAACAAGGCGGAGAAGCGGTTGGGACGACTCCGCTCCGAACTCGACTACATCGACCTCAAGGACGTCTTCCAGAAGGGTTTCCACGAGTTCCTCGATGGGATCCAAACGGAAATCAATTATGTCGGCGACGGGATCCACGACACGTTCTTCGCCGCGATCACTGTAGATGAAACGGCGCCGGTGAGCGGGGGCCCGCAGTAGGCACCGAACCAATGATAATCGAGACAAGTCACGAAACGTCGTACAGGTACAATTCCGCCGTCCGGCTCGACCTTCAGACCATACGGTTGAAGCCCCGCGCCGACGCACGCCAGAGGATCCTGCACTTCGACCTTCACGTCTCCCCGGATCCGACGTTCCGCAGCGAGGGCATCGACGAGGATGGGAACGTGATGGTCTGGGTCCGCATCGACGGAAGCCTGGACCGCTTCGACGTGAAGACTTTCTCCCGAGTAGAGACGACGCCCTCCCGGCCCGAAATCGAGATGCTCTCGCGAGGAGTTCGGAAACTGCCGATGGAACTTCCGGGCGACGAGGGCGTGAGGCTTCAGCGTTACTTCGTTCCCCCCTGGGTCGGACCCGAGGTCAAGGAGTACTCCGAGCGCATCGCCGATTCGACGCACAGGAACACATTGGATTTCCTGGAGACGCTCGCGTTCCGCATCCACAAGGACCACGCGTACCGGGCGCGTATCGAGGGCCCTCCGCTCACCCCGGACGTGACGCTCGCAAGACGCGAGGGCAGTTGCCGCGACTTCACGGTCCTCTTCATGGAAAGCTGCAGGGCGCAGGGGATCGCGACGCGGTTCGTGAGCGGTTACCACGTGAGGCAACGCGACAATGCAGGCCGGGAACTGCACGCGTGGACGGAAGCCTACTTGCCGGGCTTCGGGTGGCAGGGCTACGACCCGACCATCGGGCAGATCGTGCTCGAAAGACACGTGCCGGTCGCGACGGCGTCGAACCCCAGCGGGGCGGCGCCTGTCACGGGAAGTTTCTGGGGCAACAACGTCACCTCCACGCTCTTTTTCAAGGTAGACGCGCGGATCCTCACCGCGAACCCGCCCGCCACGTTCTGAAAGCCGCCGGCATGGCGACGCTCATCCACCGTAGCATTTACATTCCGCCCCGTGTCGGTGGTTCCCGCCACCCTCACGTTTTATTAACCGTGGCGGATTCGCACGTACATGGCCCAATGGAGCCCCGCCTGCCTATGCGGGCAGATCGGCGTCAACATGATAGTGACCGGCAACGACATCGGCCCCGAGGGCGCATACTTCGGGCCTGGGGCGACGATGAAATGCCCCGCCGGCCACGAGATAGAGCTTGGCACGTGCCGATGGGCGCGGACAGGGTAAGCGCGGACAGCTTCTCCAACGTGATCAGCGTTCGACCTCGCGACCCGGTCGCGCCGGCAAGAACGATGCGTTCAGCCTTTGAGGTGCCCGGTTTTTTCCCAAGACGGCAACCAAATCGCCTTTCGCACGCGGGGCCCCAGCGCGAATAAGCCTATGTACCGACGAGGCGTTTGCCAGTCGTGGTCTCCGAATCCGGCCTCCTCTTCGACGCCGACTACGTGACGGTCGACGGCCGGGCCTGGGTCCGCCTCTGGGTGAAGTCGGGCGGGCGCGTCATACGCGTCCTCGACCCCACCTTCGAACCGTACTTCTACCTCGTCCCCGACGGAGTCGATTCGCTTGACAAGCTCCGAGCGGCTGCGGCGAGGCTCTCTGACGGGAATGCCCGCGTCGAGAAGGCCATCGAAGTTGAGGTGAAGGAAGGCCTGAGACCCGTACGGGTCGTGAAACTGGTTACTCACCACCCTTCCGATGTCCCGAAGCTACGCGAGCGCGCCGCACAACTTCCGGGCGCCGTCGCGTGGCGAGAAGCCGACATCCTGTTCCGCAACCGCTACCTCATCGACCGCGACCTCGTCCCAATGAACGGGGTCACGTTTGAGGGTGAATGGCGCGACAAGGCCAAAGGCGAGTTCGTCGCGACGAAAGTGGAGGCCGCGCCGCCACCAAAAGATGAGGCCCTTCGCCTACTTGCTTTCGACCTCGAGGTCCACAACCCCAAGGTGGTCCCCGATCCCGGGAAAGACGAGATCGTCATCATAGCGATCGCCCGCTCGGACGGAAAGGTGCAATCGCTCGAGAGCAAGACAGGGGACAAAGCACTCATCGAGGCTTTCGTTCGCGAGATCCATGACTTCGACCCGGACGTCCTCGTGACGTACAATGGTGACAACTTCGATTGGCCCTACCTAGTCGCGCGTGCGGGAGCCCACGGGATCGGCCTCGGCGTGGGGCGCGACGGCTCGGAGCCCGACGTCCTGCAGCTCGGGCCCGCGAAGACCGTGCGCATAACGGGTCGTGCCGGCGGCGACCTGTACAAGATCGCGCAACGGGATCTGCCGGACGTCAAGGTCAAGACGTTGAAGAACGTCGCCGAGCACCTCAAGGTGAAACTCAAATCCGAACGCGTCATGATCCCGAAGGAAGAGATCTGGAAATACTGGGACGATCCCGAGAAAAGGAAGACGTTGGTGGCCTACGCCCGTGACGACGTGACCTCCACTCTCGACCTCGCAGCAAAACTCCTCCCCATGCAAGTAGAACTCGCCCGCCTCATCCGCCAGCCCCTCGACGAGGTCGTCGGTATGGGCCGCGGCCGACAGGTGGAGTGGTTCCTCCTCTCGGAAGCCCACCACCTGGGGCTCATCGCGCCGAACAAGCAGTTCAGCGAGGACGAGGCGTACGAGGGAGGCGTCGTATTGGACCCGAAACCCGGCATCTACGACGACGTCGTGGTCCTCGACTTCTCCGCGATGTACCCGAGCATCATGATAAGCTACAACATCTCGCCCGACACGGTCTTGCTCCCCGGCGAGGACACGCCCCACTTCACGGCGCCCGAGGTAGGTTACCGTTTCCGCAAGGAGCCCGACGGGTTCTTCAAGAAGATCCTTCAGCGGCTCGTCGACGAGCGACGTTCCATCAAGGCCGACATGAAGAAGACGGCCCCCGATTCGGCCGAGCACGCGTATCTCGACATCCGGCAGAAGACCGTGAAGGTGCTCACGAACTCGTTCTACGGTTACACCGGTTGGGCGGCCGCGCGTTGGTACAAACGCGAATGCGCCGATGGAACCGCGGCGTGGGGGCGTAACCTAATCATGCAAGTGGTCGACAAGGCCAAGGCGAGGGGCATCAACGTGATCTATGGCGACACCGACTCGCTGTTCGTCACGAACACGCCCGACATCGACATGTTCGCGGCCGAGGTGAACGCGGAGCTTCCGCTCGAACTCGACCGGCAGGAGGAGTTCGAATCCATCTTGTTCACGGGCGCGAAGAAACGTTACGCGGGCCTCACGAAGAAGGGCGCCTTGGTCGTGAAGGGCCTCGAAGTGAAGAGGGGCGACTGGTGCGCTCTCGCCCAACGCATCCAGGAGGAATGCCTGGAACGGGTCTTGCGGGACCGCGATCCCGGTGCCGCCGCGACGTTCGTGAAGGCCACCGTCGCCCGGCTGCGGGCCGGGGATTTTACGCTCGATGAGGTGACGATAAACAAGGGGCTCACGATGAGTCTCGCAAGCTACAAGACGAAAGGCGCGCACGTCCTTGCGGTGGAACGGGCCATTGCGGAGAACCCCGGTTACAAGCCGCAGATCGGCGCGAAAGTCAGTTTCGTCATCGTGAAACCGGGGCCGGCCGAAAAGAGTTCGAGCAAGGCGAAGGTCCCGAGCGACTCGCTACTACGCGACCGCGCCCGACTTGTCGAATTCCTGAAACCGGGCGAGGAGCCGGACCCAGAATACTACGTCGAAAAGCAGGTCGTCCCGGCGGCGGTCCGGATCTTGGAACAGTTCGGCTTCGACGCGGAATCGCTCCGCGGAGGCCCGGCAGGCGGAAAGGCAACGCCGAAGAAACAACCGAGCTTGCAGGATTGGTTCTGACCAAGACCCGCCGCACTCTGGGGGAGACCGAGTCCGGCAGCGTCCGCTCACGACGCGTTCCCACGCACAGAACCTTTAAGTACCAGACCTTTCATCATCATTATCGCTGCTTTTGAAGCGCCCCTTTTGAGGGAAGTTTATGCAGGAAGCTTTGACACCAAAGTCCTTCGACGAGCAGGTTAAGGCCGTCTCGACCGGCACGAGCACCATCGGCATCGTTTGCAAGAACGGTGTGGTCATGGCGACCGACATGAGGGCCACTTCGGGCCACATGATAAGCCACAAGACGACCCAGAAACTCTTCAAGATCAGCGACAAGCTCGGTCTCACGGTGGCCGGCCTTGTGGGCGACGCCCAGGTGCTTGCCCGCTGGCTCCAGGCCGAGGTCGAACTCTACCAAGTGAAGCGCGGCAACGATATCTCCGTCAAGGCCGCCTCCACGTTGATGGCGAACATCCTCAACGGGCGCAAGTTCTACCCGTTCTGGGTGCAACTCTTGATCGGCGGCGTCGACAAGGACGGGGGTTGGATGTACAGCCTCGACGCGGCGGGCGGCAACATCCCGGACAAGTACGTGTCCACGGGAAGCGGCTCCCCATTCATCTACGGTGTCCTTGAGGACCACTACAAGGACGACATGACGACGGAAGAGGGCATCGACCTCGCGATACGCGGCCTCAACGCCAGCATGAGGCGCGACAGTGCGTCCGGCGACGGGATACTCCTCTGCGTCATCACCCAGAAGGACGGCTACAAGGCCATCGACGCAAAAGAGATCGAGAAGCGCAGGAAGAAGATGAACCTCCCCTAGGGTTCTGCTTTTTCTCTTCGTTCAAGTCTCTTCGATTTCACGCTCCAGATTTCAATCGAGTTGACCACCCATGGGTGTAGAAGACCTACTGAAACAGATCCGCGAGGAAGTCAAGTCAGAGCTTCCGCCGGAAGTCATCGTGACGGACATCGAGTTCGAGGGCGCCCTTCTCGTGATCTACACGAAGACGCCGGAGAAGTTCGCCGACGACGAGGACATGGTGCGTCGGCTCGCGAAACGCGTGAGAAAGCGCGTCATCATCCGCCCCGACCCCTCGGCGATGGCGGAGATAGAGGTCGCCAGGAAAAGAATCGAGGAGTTCGTCCCGGCCGACGCGGAGGTCACGGAGATCTATTTCGAACCCGACTCGGGCGAAGTGACCATCGAGGCGAAGAAGCCCGGCCTCGTCATTGGCCGCCACGGTTCGACGCTCAATGACCTGAAGCGCGCGATAGGCTGGGCGCCGAAGGTCACGAGGACCCCGCCGATCGCCTCGAAGACGATCAAGGAGATCCGCGACTACCTGCGCTCCGTCTCGGAGGAAAGGAAGGACCTTCTGCGGAAAGTGGGTCGCCGCATCTACCGTGGAAGCACGGGGAGGGACCCGATAATCCGGTGGACGAGCCTCGGCGGCTACAGGGAGGTCGGCAGGTCCTGCCACCTGTTGATGACGCAGGAATCGAAGGTCATGATCGATTGCGGGGTCTACTTCGCAAGCGACGACTCCGGGACACCTTACCTTCAATCGCCGGAGGTCTCGCCGTTGAACAGCATCGATGCGGTCGTCCTCTCGCACGCCCACCTCGACCACTCGGGGCTTGTGCCACTGCTTTTCAAGTACGGTTACGACGGGCCGATCTACGGGACGGCCCCGACCCGCGACCTCACGGCTCTTCTTTGCATGGACTACCTGAAGGTCGCCGCCGCCGAAGGACGGAAGATGCCGTTCGAGAGCGAACACATCCGCGAGATGGTGAAACATTACATCCCGTTGAAGTGGGGCGACACGACCGACATCGCGCCGGACATCAAGCTCACTTTCCAGAACGCGGGCCACATCATCGGTTCATGCGTCTCGCACTTCCACATCGGCGATGGCGCCCACAACATCGCCATCACGTCCGACATGAAGTACGAGAAGACGTGGCTTTTCAACCCCGCGGTGAACAAGTTCCCGCGGCTTGAGACACTCATAATCGAATCGACATACGGAGGGCGCAACGACTTCCAGCCTTCGAGGATCCAGGCGGCCGAGCAGATGAAGGAGATCTGCAACCGTGTGGCGGGGCGGGGCGGGAAGATGGTCGTACCTGTCTTCGCGTTGGGGCGCTCCCAGGAGGTCATGATCGTCCTCGAGGAGCTCATGAGGACGAAGCAGATCCCGACCGTCCCGGTGCATCTTGACGGCATGATCTGGGAAGCCACCGCAATCCACACGGCCTACCCGGAGTTCTTGAACAACAAGCTCCGTCAACAGATCTTCCACGAGGGCGAGAACCCGCTCCTTTCCCCCATCTTCGAGCGGGTCGATTCGCAGGACAAGAGGAGGAGCATCCTCGCATCCAACGAACCCTGCATCGTCCTAGCGACCTCCGGGATGCTCAACGGCGGCCCCGTAATGGAATACTTCAAGGAATGGGCGCCGGACGAGCGTAACGCCCTCGTTTTCGTCGGCTTCCAGGCAGAAGGGACCTTGGGCCGCCGGCTCCAAAAAGGCTGGGGCGAGATACCGTTCACGGAACAGGGGAAGTCCCGCGTCGTCAAGGTAAACCTCTCGATCGAGATAATCGACGGTTTCTCCGGCCACAGCGACCGGCGGCAGCTGATGAATTATCTCAACAACATCAGCCCGAAACCCGACCGCGTCATCGTGATGCACGGCGAAGAGTCAAAGTGCATCGACCTCGCGTCAAGCATCTACAAGAAGTTCAGGATGCAAACGCACGCGATGGCGAACCTTGAGACCGTGAGACTCAAGTGAGTCTTCCTGGACGGCTTCGCCGTCGACTACGGCCTCGATTCTGCGTAGCTGGGGGAGGTCCGGCTATGGTAAGAGGGTCTCGCGACCCGGATCCGGGTTTGTGGCCGCGCGCCGACGCTCACGAATGAACCCTTTCCTAAGGCGCCACGACCAGGAAATCTGCGTCCCACATCTAAGACACACGTGTAGTCCATCCCCCTAGAAAAACCACATATACGCCGTAAACGTATACTGACTATACATGACCAAGCTCGTCCAACTTTCTGATGAAGCGTATCGTCGTCTCAAGAACCTGAAGCGAGGCCGCGAAAGCTTCAGCGATGTAGTCAACCGCGTGACCCGGAAAGGCGACCTGAGCGGCCTATGGGGTCTGCGTTCCGGCGCCGAGATCGACGCGCACGAAAAAGCCATCCGCGAGGTCAGCGACCGGGATCGACCGGAGACCCATTGATGGTCGTCCTGGACACCTCGTTTCTCATCGCATTCGAACGACGCGAACCGAACGCCGTCGCCTTACGGGACACTTTCATCGAAGACGCCGAAACACTTCGCATCCCGGCCGCGGCTTGGGTCGAATTCCTTTACCGATTCGGCCCTAAGGAGCGTCGTGAGGCCGCGCGCGTCCTTTCGGAGGCGACGAGCTTCGAGGCCTTCACGCAGGAATTGGCCCACGAGGCGGCCGAGATCCAGCATGAACTGGAGAAACGGGGCCGCACACTTGCGTGGCACGACCTTCAGGTCGCTGCCACGGCCACTACCTTCAGGGAACCGTTGGTGACGCGTGATCTGGCCTTCGACCGGATGCCCGGTCTGGAAATAGTCCGCTGGTGACGCGGGGCCTACGCCCGGGCAGGCCGGCGACTGCGGGCCTCCAAAGAATGGATGCGGCGGGAGGCGTCCTTCGAAGGGGGCGCGTCCAGTTGCGGCGGTCCCGTCCAATCACACACGATTCCTCCACTTTCTTGCGTCTACAGGCCAGGGCGGCAAGTTTCGGCCCGATCTCCTGGAGGGGCAGTACGCATAAGGCCAGACCTCGATGGCATGCCCTCGGTCGGCCCGAAATTCATGTGCGGCGGCGCAACGCTAGCGCGCCAAGGAGGATCGCCACCGGGACAAACAAAGCAGGCATCGGCGTCTTGGCTTCCGGCGCGATGGTCGCGGACGGTCCGTCTGCCGCGTCGCTTGAATCGGTCGATACGGGATCGCGGCCCGAGGCGCCTTGGTCGCTTGACACGACCCCGCCGCCGGTCACGTTCCCCGTTTCCACGGGCTCCTCCGGAGCGGCCGCGGTCGGCGGCGGCCTAAGCACGTAAGTCGCGTTGCTCCTCGCAACGTCGTTGGCGCAGCCAATGACAAGGCACCCGTTCCCCTTGATCTCCCATGAATAGGCCGTAAGGCCGGAAAGTGTCAGATTCCCGCGCGTGGACGCGGGCAGCGTGAGGTTCTCCTCGAGGAACCTCTTCGGGAAGGTAATCGACAGGTACCCAGGACTGCCGTACCTGAATTCGCCCTTCGTTTCGTTTCCTTCGAACTTCTCGAACGTTTCCTTTTCGTACCTGTTCACGTTGAAACCGGTGCTCCCGTCGGGGCCGATGAACGCGAAGAGGCTGTAACCGTAGCCCCGGTAGACGAAGTCGAACCTGTAGCTCGATTGACGCGCCGCCGCGGCGTCGAGTGTCTTGTACTTGATGTTCGCGTTGAACGTGCCGTCGGTCTCCTTGTCTATCCACGCTTCGAGGATGTCGCCATAGAAAGCACCCGTCGGGAAAGCCGGGTCCCCTTCGGCGTCCTTTATCTCCGGCTTGGCCTCCGTGCCGGCGAACGCGCCTTGAGAAAGCGCCCCGGCTATTGTGAGCGATGCCATGATGAGAACATACCCCGCCCGCACCGACATCGAGCCGTTGAGTGGAGCGTGCCACAAATAAGGTTTGGGGCAGCAGCCTTGACCAGGAGGTGGATGAGTGTCAGCGTGCCGCGGCGTTTATCAGACGTCGGATCGCGGCGACCGGATACTCGGTCTTCTTCGAGAACCGGAGGCAGCCGACCATCACCTTGAAACCAGCCGCTTCCAACGCGACCTTCTCCCGTTGGAGCAGGCCGGATTTCGGAGGGCACCAGAAGTGGAGTGTCATCCCGGATTTCCCCTCCACCATCATGATCGCGAACTTGAAGGGGTCCATCGTCCCACGCATCATCTCTGGAGGCGGCGCCCATTCGATACCGACGACCCAACCGGGCATATCGAACATGTGGGTCGGCCTCGCCGCCGGAAACGCCGACTTGAAGGCGCGGCCGATCCCTTGGAAGGCTTTGCGAAACCGCGGTGAGGCGCCCTCCAGGTACGCGCGCCTTGCCTCCGCGTCGTAAGAAGCGGGCCAAGTGGTCCGCGGCGTGCGCGGCGTGGCCTTCATGACGGCTTTGGCCACCGGCTCACGTGCCCTTGAAGTCCGCCTTCCGTTTCTCGATGAACGCCCGCATCCCCTCGCGTATGTCCCCCGTCGTGAAGCAAAGGGCCGCAGTCTCAAGCTCCAACGCGAGCCCCGAGTCGATGTCGGATTCGAGGCCACGGTCGATCGCTGCCTTGGCCAACGAGACGGCTACGGGCGCGTTCGCGGAGATCCGTTCGGCGAGCGCCACGGCCGCCCCCAGGAGTCCGGCCGCGGGGACCACCTTCAGGACCAGGCCGATCCGTTGCGCCTCGTTCGCGTCGAACTTGTCACCGGTGAAGATGAGCTCCTTGGCCTTCGCCTTCCCGACGAGGCGCGGGAGGCGTTGCGTGCCGCCAAAGCCCGGGTGAAGACCGAGGCCCACTTCGGGAAGCCCGAAGGTCGCGTTGTCTGCCGCGACGATGATGTCGCACGAGATCGCGAGCTCCATGCCGCCCCCGAGCGCAAACCCGTTGACGGCGGCTATGACGGGCACGGGCAGCGTCTCGATCTTCCTGAACACGCGTTGGCCCATCGCGGTGTATCGACGCGCTTCGAGCGGCGTAAGGGCCACCATCTGCTTGATGTCGGCACCGGCGGCGAACGACCGGCCTTCCCCTGTAAGGACCACGGCGCGAAGCGTCTTGTCCATTGGGAGCGTGTCGATAGTGGCCTCAAGATCGGACAACACCTCGCCGTTCAAGGCGTTCAAGGCGTCCGGTCGATCGAGGCTCACGATGGCCACACGGCCCTTGCGCCGCACGTTCACTCTTCGAAGCGTCCACGGGGTGTTCTTCCCACCATGCGCTTGAAGGTTCGCGGCGACGGGGAAGGCGGCCCCATGGCGAGCGTGGATCGCCTCGACGAGTCGAAGCGCTTTCCCCGTGCCGATGCGGTTCATGAGGGCGAACGGCCCGGTCGCCCACCGTAGCCCGGTCGTTGCGGCCTTGTCCGTGTCCTCGGCCGTGGCGACACCTTCGTCGACCAACTTGGCGGCGATGCCGAGCGTCACGCCGAGGAGACGCTCGGCCACGGCCTTCGTCGCTTCAGGCTCGATCCTGCCCGCTATGTCGAAAGGCGTTCCGGCCTTGAACGCCCTTTCCAAGACGGCGCTAGGCTTGTAGAACGGACCGAACGCCTTGTGGAGGCTCTCCTGACTGTGGTAGGCGATCGGTATGCCCGTGAAGTTCATCAACTCGAACGGCCCCATCGTGATGCCAAAAGCCTCCTTGGCCGCCGCGTCGATGGTCGCGGGGCTAGCAAGGTCTTCTTCGACGATGCGGCAGGATTCATTGAGGAGGGGCACGAACGCCCGGTTCACGGCGAAGCCGGCACTGTCCGCGGTGCGCACCGGTAGTTTTCCGAGCGTCCTTGAGAACGTGGTGAGCGTCTCGACGGTCTCCTCACTCGTCTCATTCCCCGCCACCACCTCGACGAGGAGGTTCACGGCCGCGGGGTTGAAGAAGTGGAGGCCGCCGAAACGTTCCGCCCTCTTCGTGGCCTTGGCCATCTCGGTGACCGAAAGGGACGACGTGTTCGTTGCGAAAACCGTCGTCGCCGGGCAAAGGCGGTCCAATTCGCCGAAGACCTCGTTCTTGACCTTCATCTCCTCGAAGACCGCTTCGATGACGAGGTGCGCGCCTTCGGACAGTACCTTTAGGTCCGTCGTCGGCTTTATCCTCGAAAGGGTCGCGTCCATTTCCGCCTGTTTGAGTTTTCCCTTCTCGACGCGCTTCTTGAGCTGCGTCGCGATGTTGTCCATCCCGCGCCTCACGAGTGCCTCGTTCGTGTCGCGTAGCACCACGTCGAATCCCGATTGGGCGCACGCGAGCGCGATCCCAGAACCCATGTTCCCGGCACCGACCACGGCCACCTTTCGTATCTCCAAAGTCACACTGAACGCCTCAAAAGTGAACCGGCCGAGCGGTAAAGCCGTTTCCGGTCTCCCACAGGAGGAAGGATACCTCTTCGCCCACGAAAAGCGTTATAAAGAGGTTCTGCCTTGTCACGAACCCCGGAGAAGAACGGATGCCAGCGAGAAACATGTGTTGGAGATGCGGCAAGAAGTACCGGCAGGAAAGCCACATCTGCCAGCCAAGCGCCATGGCGAAGGCGAAGCTGCACGGGCAGCCGCGGCCGTAGCGCACTCTTGTTTTCTGGTCTTCGGGCACCCGCTCGACACTTGGCCCACCGGCTTTAGGCCATTTCGAACCTGCTCGTGAAGTGCCTCAAGGTCCTCGATTCCTTGGCGAACCGCACTCCCCGGATCTCGGCCTTGTGCCTCGCCACTTCCCTGAACGCGTCCGCGACATAGTCGAGGTGCGCGGTCGAATAGACGCGCGCGGGGATCGCGAGCCTAAGCATCTCCACGGCCGCGCCTGTCTCGTCACCGGTCTTCGGGTCGCGCCCGGCCATGAGTGTGCCGATCTCGACGGCCCGGACACCGGCCTCGACGTAGAGGGCCAAAGCCAAGGCGTGCCCCGGGTAGTTCTTCGCCGGTATGTGCGGCAGAAAAGCGCCGGCGTCGACGAACACTGCATGGCCCCCGGGCGGCGTGATGACCGGTACACCGGCGGCCACGAGTTTCTCCGCGAGGTATTCTACCTGTGCCACGCGGTGCCTTAAGAAATCCTCGTCGGCCGCCTCTTTGAGGCCCACCGCCATCGCGGCGAGGTCGCGACCTGCGAGTCCGCCGTAAGTGAGGAAGCCCTCGTGGAGCACGGCAAACGGGGCGAATCGCTCGTACAAGTCGTCCGATTGCGTGAGGATCAATCCACCGATGTTCACGAGCGCGTTCTTCTTGGCACTCATGAGCCCCGCGTCGGCAAGGCTGCTCATCTCGTGGGCTATCTCGACGACCGACCGTTTCCCGTAGCTAGGTTCCCGTTCCCTGATGAACCAGCAGTTCTCCGCGTACCTCGCCATGTCGAGAAACAGCGGAATGCCGTGGCGCTTCGTGGCCTCGCGCACCGCGCGGAGGTTCGCCATCGAAACGGGTTGGCCACCGACCGTGTTGCAAGTGACGGTCACGAGGACGTACGGGATGTTCTCCTTGCCATGCCGCTTGACGGCGGCTTCGAGCTTCGCGATATCGACGTTTCCCTTGAACGGTTCCTTCGAGTCACGCACGCGCGCCTCGTCGATCGTGCAGTCGACGGCGGCCCCTCCCTTGTGCTCGATCTGGGCCTTGGTGGTGTCGAAGTGGGCGTTACCCGGGATGACGCTTCCCGGTCTGATCACGGCCTCGGCGACCACGCGTTCCGCGCCGCGACCTTGATGGACGGGGATCACGCGTTTGAAGCCCATGACCTCGCGAACGGCTGCCTCGAGCTCGTAGAAGCTTCTCGATCCCGCGTACGCCTCGTCGCCTCGCATGATCGCGGACCACTGTTCGTCGCTCATGGCGCCCGTGCCGCTGTCGGTGAGCAGGTCGATGTAAACGTGTTCGGCGCGAAGGAGGAATGGGTTGAACCCCGCGTCCCGGATGAGTCGAGCGCGTTCTTCCCGTGTCGTGAGCCGGATCCTCTCGACGGTCTTCACGCGGAAGGGCTCTGGCGGCGGGCGCATACAAGGTGGACGTATAACTTTGTACATTACACTTTTGGGCGATCCTTCATGGGCCGCGCCGTCTTGACGCAAGGTTTGAAGCGACGGCCACCGTTTTGCACGCCGTGCGTCGAAGATCGTCATTCGCGACCGTTTTCGTCCTGATGGCCGTCATCCTTGGGCTCGCCGCGGTCCAGGTGGCAACGGCGAAAACGGCACACGTCGGGTCCTTCACGATACAGCCCGGCCGGTTCGGTGAGACGGACCTGAACCTGTCGCGCGGAGATGTGATCGAGTACGAGTGGAGCACCTCGCCCCCGACCGTGATCGGTTTCAACGTGCATACGCACCGCGACGACAAGACCATCGAGTACAACGAAGCGCGAAACGTCTCCGGGAAGGGCGCCTACACTGCGCCCGAAACGGGCACCCACTCCATCCTTTGGGACCCCGATCCGCCTGCGACGCGCTCCTTCAACGTGACGTTCCGCCTTGGCGGAAACTACGCGTGTCTCTCGTCCGTCCCGGAAGGCCTCTGCGCGATGACGGCGCCCTCGGACGGAAGCCGCCTCGCATCACCCGGGGCCGGTGTCACGGTCATTGGCCTGTTGGTCGCTGCTGCCGGGGTGGTCGCGATCGGAAAACGGCGTCGCCCATGACGCAGCACGAAGGCTGATCCGAGATCCACAGGAGGAGAGGAGTGACGCGGGTCCTGTGACCGCCATCATGGGCGGCGGGGCGTCGAACAACATAGTCGCTACTTTTCCCCTTCACTGGGCCCTGTTTTGTGGCGGGGTGGATGGCCGGTGTCGCGCGCGTCCTCGAAGAACCCAACGTGGAGCTGACCTTCGAGCGCTTCATGGAGACGCGTGACGAACCCCCAAAAGAGCACGGCGAAAGCGAGGACCACGATGCCGACACCCAAGAGAAGCTCCCGCGAAACCGCCGCGCGGGAAGCGAAAAAGACCACGATGACGACTGTGAAGACGAGCGCGACGAGGAGCAGGACCGCACCAGCCGCGCTTCGGAGAAGTCGCGCGCGCTCCCCCTCGGGTCTCACGAGCAGCGAATAAAGCGTCTGGAGACTTGTGAAGAGGGAGAAGAACGCGGGGATCGAAAGAAGCGTCGCCCCCACCCACACGATGAGAAGCGCGTTGGTGCGATTCTGGGCCGCGACGAGTCCCGGCACTATCCGGGCGAGAAGGACCGTGAGGTTCACGAGTATCGCAAGAAAGAGCGCTGAGACGAAAACGCGCCGAAGGACCGACCGCGCTTTCCTGCCGGAGGGCGAGTCCGCGGCGATCCTTGCCCGGGCCCTTCCGACCCACGCCGCGTAGTACCCGGAGAGTAGATGCAGCTCCCTCGGAGCCCGGTTATGGAGGGCGATGGCGCCCCTTGCCACACCCGCTGCGTACGGGGGGGCGACGATACTCGTGATGAGACAGAGGCTCGTTCCCGCTGCAAAAACGAGGGCGCCCTCGCTCGTTGCCTGACCGAGGACGGTCGAGAGCACGATCGCGAACGTCCCGTAGCGTCCCATCGTCGCGCCGATCCTCACGCTTTCGACTGCGCTTCGCCCTGCGAGGAAGAAACCGGATCCTGCCCCGATGGTCTTCGCTAGCATCGCAACCGCCACGATCGCCCCGATCGCCGGCAGGTTCGAAAGCGCAACACCGGGATCCATGAGAAGCCCCATGGAGATGAAAAAGAGGCCGAGCGCGGTCTCGCGGCCCATCTCGACGACGCGACGGAGCCGCTCTCCGCCTACCGATTGGGCGACTGCGGCCCCCATCACGAAAGCGCCCAGGGCCGGTGAGAAGCCGAGCTCCGAGCTCGTCACCGCCGCCGCGACGGCGAGCAGCGACGCGGCGACCCCGATCGGCCAATCGCGTCGCGATCGGACCAAGGCGCGCATGATGTAAGGTGCCGCGATCGCAGAGAGGCCGACGAGGACCAGCATGAGAAGCGCCGTCTGCCCCATCGCCTCCGTCACCTCCACGGCGGAGAAGGAGCCGGAAAGGATAAGCGCCGAGAAGACGGCGAGGAGGGCCGCGGCGGCGACGTCTTCCATGAGGAGCACGCCGACGACCACGTCCTTTGAAGGGAGGTCACGGTTCTCCCGCCGGAAGGAATAGAGGACCAGCGTGGTGCTGCTGATGGACATGACCGCTCCCAAGACGCCGCTTGCGATAGGCGAAAGGCCGAGCGCCTGGCCCAGGGTGAACCCTAAGACCAGGACGACGAGGACCTCGATCACGGTTATGAACGCCGCGACACCGCCGGTCTTCGTGACCTCTCGGATGGAAACATCGGTGCCAAGGGCGAAAAACGCGAGGACGATGCCGCCGAGGGCCACGAACTGCGCCATCTCAAGGCTGATCGGTTGAACCGGGCTCGGTCCCCCGCTTGCGAACACCACGCCGACGACGAGGTATAGGGTCGTCGGTGGAAGCCCTACTTTGCGAGCGATGCGTTCCGTGACGAGCGCGGCGCTCGCGATGAGGATGCTAGCGAGGATGACGTCTTCGCCTGCCACGAGAATGGTCCAGCCGGCCGGGAAAAGCCGCGTCCCCACATTTACAGTTTGCCAGACGTTGAGCGCTAAGGGCTCCCGCGTCCGCCTTCATCGACGGCGCCTCCGCGTCCGTCCCTTCTTCGTGCCTTGCCGCCAGCCTCGTCTTCCTCTGCCCCTTCGAAGGCAAGGAGTATCACGTCGCCCTCCTCGATCTCCGACGAGCGGGAAAACGTCGCGATCGGCCTGCCTGATCGCCTTATGCCGATCACGGTGGAACCCTGGAATTGATCGTCAAAGCCCCTGGCGATCGATAGGCCCACGAGTCCGCTTCCGGCCGTCGCGACGATGCGCCTCATCTCCACGCCCTCGGGGTGGGCGTGGAGGAGCCTCTCGACCAGGGCCTCCTCATCGGGTCCCTCCTCCTCGCCACCGAAGAATGATTCATGCAGCGCGTACTCCAACGAGCGGTGGAACGAATCGATGGACCGCCACAGGACGAGCGCCGTGACGACGACGATCAAGCCAACGCCACCGACGACCTCCACGGGCGCGAGTCGCCCGGAAGAGAGCAAGAGCGCCATGACGCCCACGAAGGCGACGACCGAGAGGACAAGGAGCCGCGCGATCAGCCTCTTGAGGAGCACGGCTTCCCCGCCGGTCGGTCGGAAGAGAAGACGGAAAAGACTCACCGCCGACGCCGCCATCGACAAGAGCCCCGGAACCGCCAGTAACGCCGTGGCGAACCAGATACCCATGGCCGCGTCGTCGTGGCGAACGTTGCCTCCAAGAAGAGGCGGGACGACCTTCGTGGCGATGAGGCCGAGGTTCACCATCACAGCGACCAAGACGGCGGACACGAAGATGCGCGCCATGAGGTGGCGGGCCTGACGGCCGGCCGCCGAGGTCGCCGCCGCGCGGGATCGCGCCCCCCTCATCCAACCGCGATAAGCGGACGAGAAGGACTTGACCGATCGCGGCGCCCCGCGCTCCAGCGCGCCGACGAGCGCCGACGTGGCCGCCCCCAACGGGCGGGCGGAAAGCGTCGACGCTATGCAAAGTCCGGCCGCCGCCGCAAAGAGGACCGCCCCCTCGGTCGTCGTGGTCCCGATGACGCCGGCCAAGACGACGGAGAACTCCCCGAACCGCGCAAGACGCGTCCCGGTGAGGCTCGCATCACGCACCGTCTCCCCGAGAAGGAACATCGACGTGGTCGCGGCAAGGGTCTTGCCGACGATCGCCACCACGGCGATCAAGAGGATGAGGGGAAGGTTGACGAAGAGCACGGTCGGTGACACGAGGAGGCCTATCGTCACGAAGAAGAAGGCGACGACGGCCTCGCGTAACCCCTTTGCGACTACGACCATATGCCGTGCGGCGTCCGACTGTGCGGCGGCGGCGCCCATGATGAAGGCGCCGAGGCCCGGCGAGAACCCGAGGAGAGTCCCTGCCCCGGCGGCCGTGGCGGTTACGGCGGCCGTCCCGATTATCGCCGGATAGTCGCCGCGGGGCCGGCTGAGAACACTCAAGAGCCGCGGCGCCACGAGCACGGCAAGGGCCGTGAAGACGAACAGCAGGATGACCGCGCGCCCAAGGGCACTTACGACCTCTCCGGCGGAGAACGAACCCGAAAGGCCCACGGTCGAATATAGTCCGATTAGGGTCGCGGCCGCGACGTCCTCCACCAAGGCGACGCCGAGAAGCACGCGCCGCGCCTCGTCGGACATTCGCTCCTCGCGAGTGGAATGAAGAACTAGTGTCGTGCTGCTTATCGCCACGACGCCGCCCAAGACGGCGCTCGAAAGCGGGGAGAGACCGATGGCGCGACCTGCGGCGAATCCCACACCCGTCATGAAGACGACGCCTGTCGCCCCGGCAAGCGCCGCGACACCGCCGACGTTCACGATCTCGCGCACCCGGAATTCGAGGCCTAGGAAGAAGAGGGCAAGGACCATCCCTATGTCGAAAAGGATCCGCGCGTTCTCCGGTCCGAGGAACTGCCCTGCGAAAGGCGTCTCGGGGCCGATGAGGATGCCTGCCGCGACGTAGAGAGCGACAGGGGGCACCTTCGTCAACACGGCGGCGCCTCGCGCGGCCGCACCGACCAACGCGACCATGGCACCGGCGACGACGAGTCCTTCAACCTCCACTCGCCGCCTCCAGGCAACGTGCAAGCCGCCTTAGGGATCGGAGGTCCTTCACGCTCTCGCCAAGATCCGGGACGATGATGGGGCGGACCGAGAAGCTGTGCTCGAGCAAGGCCATGGCCCGTTCCTCTTCCTCGAGGATGCGCGCATGGAGCCGGGCGCTGCGGTCGATGCCGCGCACGAAATCGGCGCGATCATCGCCGGCAAGGCCCATGGACGGCCCTCCGTCAGAAAGGCGGTGCATGGCCGATGGGTCCGACCGCGGGATGACACGGTTCACGACGACGCCCGACGTCTTGAAGGCCAACCGGGTCATCGACACCTCCAATTGCAAGGCGGACTCGATGGCCTGCCGCTCCGGGTTCGTGACGATGTAGTACGCCGTCTTCTCGGGGTCGCGAAGCAACGCGTCCATCCTCCTTGACCGTTCTTCCAGGTCGACGAACATCTGGTCGAAGTTGTTGATGAACTCGGCGGCCTCATGGAGGAACCTTTGCGACGTCCATCGTGCGGCCGCGTCCGCGAAGCGGCCCCCCGCAAGGCGCACGATGCGGGACGGCTTGAAGAAGAACCGGACAAGGCCGGATTCGAAGACGCGCACCAGCCGCGAGGACGCAGAGAGGAAATCTATCGCGTGCGTCCTAGGTGGCGTATCGACCACCACGAGGCCGTAGCGGTCTTCCGCGAGGATACTGTCCAAGGTGCCGACGGCCACGAACTCCTCGCTCCCCGCGAAGGCGTCGGAAAGGTGGCTGTAGAACGTGGACGCGAGCACCTTCTCGCGCACTTCATCGCTCGGGGCGTACCTTCGGACGAGTTGATCGAGGGCGGATTTCGTGTCGAGCATCAGCGCCGAGAGGTCGCCTGTGACCTCGTGCTCCGCCCCCCCGAGTCCTACGCCCATCGCGTCCGCGAGGCGTCTTGCCGGGTCTACCGTCATCACGAGGGTCTTTCGATGCCTCGACGCCGAAAGCGCGGCCGCCGCGCTGAGCGTCGTCTTGCCGACCCCGCCGGGCCCAAGGAAGACCACGAGCCGTTTCGATTCAAGGTCTCCCTTGAGGCTCATAGGAGCCCCTCCACGGTACTCGAGAGTTTCTCGGCCTTCGAATCGCCAAAGACCATGGGCGCCTCGACGAGCGGCAGACCTATGTCGCGAAGCAGTTGCGCCTGTTCCTGCTGCGACTTTGAACGGGCAAGGATCACGACGAGCGCCCTCGCCGCCTCTTCCACCGCCGTGTCGCTTGCACGCGGCTGTCCTCGTGCCAGCTTCAAGAGTGTCGCCTGTGACCTTCGTCGTTCGAACATCGGGGGGATGTTCTTGTTCACGACGATCGCGCGGACCGTCATCGCCGCTTCGCGTAGCCTCAGGAGGAGGTCGGCCGTCTCGCGGACCGCCACCTCCTCGGGTGTTGTGACGACGACGACGCGCGTCACCGATGGGTCCTCCAGCATGACCCGTATCGCGCGGCAGCGGTCCTTGAGCTTCCCGACGAGCATCGCCTCGCTCTTTCCGGGCGCTTCGAAGAACGCCGCCCCGTGCCCCGTGGCGAGGCCGTCGACGACGATCTCGTCGTGGCGTCCAGCGAGTCCTATGTCCCTCAGTCGGTTGAGGACCGCCATCTCCTTGACGCCGGGCGCGACATCGACGAAGCTGTCGTAGGCGGCGCTTCCCGTCACCATGTGCGAGACGAGCGGGAACTTGAGGAAATTGTGGAAGGCCTCGTCGACGAGGAGGCGCGGCTTGAATTCGAGGTGCTCGAACGGCTCCGCCGCGGCGCGTTGGCGCGTGGCACGGTGTTGGAGGGAAAAAAGGAGAGTCTTCCTTCCGGCGAGGCTCGCGCCGAGCGCGAACGCCTCCGAGATGGTGGTTTTTCCAGTTCCCCCTTTTCCCGTGAAGAACGTTATCCGGGGCCGCGCCACGGAAGCAGTACGGCGGCGGCGCTTAACAGTTTTTTGCAGAACCGGACGCCCGCATGGGTCCCGCTTGCCGCGCGCGAGTGCATTGCTTGGGCGATGCGTTCAAAGGGGCGTGATTCCGAGGACGTCCATGGCCGAAACGGCCTCACTGGGAAGATCGCGTGGGTCGACGACCGCTCGCCTTGAGCCCGTAAGTTCAGCGGCGAGCGTCAACGCCCGCACGGGGTCGGACTCCAAATGGTGCCTGGCCAGCATGTGGCCGATGTTTGCCCGCCCCAGACGGACCGCGTCCGTCGGACGTGGAGAATAGTGGCCGCCCCCCACGCCAAGGCAAGTGGGAAGATCCATGCCCGCGGTCTCTTCGCCGAGGCCCATGATGGTGCGGGCGACGGCCGCGGCCGCCTCCTCGTCGCCCCATCGCTCCTCGCTGCTTCCCACTTCAATGAAGAAGGACGGCGCACGCATCTCGGGCCCGTGGTGGGTCGCCTCGAACGAAACGTCGTAAGGCAGTCCCGCGGCGTTCTTCATCAAGAGGCGGAGTGCTTTCGACTGTAATGCCGCCGGCGCGGGGGCGAGCGTCCAAGGCTTTCCACCGTATTTCGCCTCGGCGAAGTTTCCGATGGGGTGGACCGTGAGTGTGTGCTTACGCGATGCCGCCTGGTGCCTTGACGCGAACATGAAGGCGGCGGGAACGATGCCTGTCTCGGTGCGAAACCCCAGGTCCAACCTTTCGTGATAGATGTGCAGGTCCTCGATCTTGCAGAGGATCAGCCGACCGTACCGAAGGACGTCACGGCCCCCAAAAGACCCGATCCTTTCCCACGACGCCGCGTCGTGGAGCGCGCGGCCGATGGTGACCGACGCCACATCGGGTTCGGATACCACCACCACATAAGGAGGCGACGCGGAAGCGGAATCGTCCGTGGGGCCGTTTCGGGGCATCGTGTCCCCTTTGGCGCCCGTCGGCGCCACTATTGGTCGTCTTCTTCCTTCGCCCAGACGCCCTCGTCCTCAAGTTCCTCGTCGTCGCCCGCGTCGGTCTCGGGTCCGTCGACGTCGCCAGCGCCCTCTTCCTCGGCGGGCGCGGGGCCTTTCGTTTCGGCTTCGACCGCGCTCACGGGGCCGCCGGCCTTGACGACCTCGGCGAAGGCGAGTTTGCGAAGCACCCGGGTCACTCGGACCTGCACGGCTTCCCCCACTTTCGTGTTCGGGACGAAAATCACGAAACCGTTGATACGAGCGATGCCGTCGCCTTCCTTGCCGACGTCCTCGATCTTCAGCTCGTACAGGTTCCCTTCCTTTACAGGCGGCGGCCTGGGGGCACTTTTCGCCGGAGCGCGGTTTCCGAAAGCCAATCTGGTCAACTCCTGGTCTCTAGCCGCCCCCAACCGCTAATCGCCAATGCGATTACGCGGCCGCAGCGACTCTTCGCGCTAATCCGAGCAGACTATAAATAGATTCGTCAGCTGCTCGTTCGGACCACATGGCGGCCCGGACACGCAACAAATCTCAACGGGCAAAGGACGCGAAGCGGCGCCTCGACCCGGGCGTCGTGGAGGTCGTGCTGTCCGCGGGTCGCCTCAAGAGCCGCGAGCGACGCGGTTGGCGGCAGGCAAGGTTGACGGCCCGACGGTTCGAGAGCGTCGCCGATCATTCGTGGCGTGTCGCATTCATGGCGTTCCTCGTCGCCCCGCCTCGCATCCGCCGACGAGCGATTGAACTTGCGCTCCTTCATGACCTCGCCGAGGCGGAGTGCGGCGACATCACGCCGCGAGACGGAGTGCCGGCCAAGGCGAAGCGACGTATCGAGGCCGCGGCGCTTGAAACCGTCCTCGCCGGGCTGCATGCGCCCATCGCGTCGCGCGTCCGCCGCGCTCATCAAGAATACTCGTCGGGAAAGAGCGTCGCCGCGCGCCTCGTGAAGTCGCTCGACAAGGTCGAGATGGCGATCGAGGCTTTGGCGTTGGAGCGGGAGGGCGCGGACCCCGAGACGCTTGAGACCTTCTGGAGGTCGGCGCGACGTGCCGCCACCACGAAGACCGGGCGCGGCCTCATGAGCGGACTTGAGAAGGCGCGAAGGACCGGCGGTCGTTAGCCCGGCGGCGCCACGACCAAGTCGTAAGTATCACGGACTCCGGGGAGAAAACCGGGGAACGGGAGCGCGCCCGTCTACAGCTTCTTGAGCGTGTCGCCCTCGTACTTCATCGTGAGGCGCTTTCGCCCCGCCCACGCCTTTCGCTTCGCCATGAGGGCGCCGACGATCATCGGAAGGCCCAACGAGACATCGACGTAGCATTGCGCCTTCTTCGCGTCCTTCGCGATCTTGCCCCAGCTCTGCGCTTCCTCGAAAGTGCACCCGGAAAGGCCGCCCCAGTGCGGGCTGTCCATCGTCAACTGTATGGCATAATGGTGCCCGCCAGGTTCGTAGCCGAGCACTTCAGAGATGACCTCGGTCTGTTGTATGTAGTTCTTGCTGATGCCGCCCGCGATGTAGATGACACCGGTCTTCTTGGAAGTGTACTTGATCTGGGACAGTTCGTATGCATCCCGTATCGGGTCGATGGTCGGGTACGCCTCGCCCCTCTTCCTCGCCTTGACGTACTGCGACACCATGCCTATGCCGATGGAGGAATCGTTGAGGGCCGGGGCGAATATCGGCGTGTTCGTCCTCGCGGCCTCGGCGACCCACGAGGCCTCGTCGTCGAGCTGTTCGCCGAAGAACTTGAGGATCTCCCGGCTCGAATACCCTCGCGTCTCGAGCTTCCCGAAGAGCTTGCCGAGGTACTCGTCGGTCTCACGGAACTTCTCCTCGTCGACGATCGTGTCGTAGAGGCGGTCGAGGAAATGTTCCCTGAGCTCGAGGTCGTCGACATCCGGCGACGACCTCCAGAAGTCGTACCCGCGTGCCGCGTAGATGTCCTGGTACGGCTGCGAGCCTACGGTGACGATCACGTCCACAAGGTTGTACTTGATGATGTCGCGAAGCACTTTCCGAAGGCCCGCGGCCATGAGGCTCCCCGCAAGCCCCATGACGATCGTCGGGCGCTCCTTGTCGGTGAGCATGTTCTCCCAGATCTGGGCGCAAGTGCCGAGGTTACGGGCCTGGAAGCTCGCGCCCTTGTAGGCGTCGATGAGGTCCTCGATGGTCTTCATCTTCTCAAGGTCGACCTGCGTTATGGGCGTGTGGAGAAAATCCTTCTTCGTCATCTTGGCCAAGGGAAACGCCGTCCACGGTTACGCAGGATTCGCGTTTTAAGTTTTGCGGGCCCCCTTCGCGTCGAAGGACGCCCCCGTGTGTCGGGCCTACGCGACCTGAACGCGCACCGAATTGTTGGCAAGGTACGCTTCCCATTTGAACGTGACCGTCATCCTGCGTTCGCCCCTGATCGCGAGTACCTTCTGATCCCGTAGTTTCTCGTTGACGATCAAGCGCACCGCGATGCCGCCCGCGTCCTTTTTCGACGTGTTCTCAAGCGTGATGGTCGTCGTGACGATCTCCCCTCGAACGACCTCCTCGGGCTCGTTCTTCACCTCTAAGATGTGGACGTCCTCGAAACCGGAAGGCGCCCCTGGTATCGCTCCGCTCGGAAGGCCCGATTCCAACTCCTTCTCTATGAGCGGTCGCTCGGCGGGTGTCGGCAGGTCCGGAAGCTCCCCCTCGGGCAGCGACTCGTCCTCCCCCATCTCGGCCGAAAGGGAGAACACGTCTTCCTTCGGGCCGGGCCTCGCGATGGGCTCTTTCGGCCCCTGGCGGCCCTTTTCGCGCACCGGCCTCACGCGCTTCTCCTTCGCAGGGCGTGCCGCTTTTCCTTTCCGAACCACGATGACCTTGGCCGTGACGGAGCGCTCGTACTTAGGGCGCCGTTTCGAACGAAGGACCACTTCGACGGTCTTTCGCGACGGCGCTGGCCAATCCTGCGGCGGCTTGAGAAGAAGGCCGAGCGTCACCGTCTCCCTGGGGTCCAACGTGAATTCCGTGCGCGCAAGGCTTGCGGCCCAAGCGCTCGGAAGCGGTTCGAGGCCGAGTTGGACGTACTCCGGCAGGCGGCCCTTGTTCGTCACCACGATATCGAGAAGGCGTGCCTTTCCGGGCTCGACCATGAGGCGGGCGGCCTTCAACTTGAGCAGGATTTTCGGCCTGGTCGAAAGGCTACCGAGCACGATGACCAAAATGATGAGAAGGAGCAGGAGCAAGAACACCATAGACAGGGCATCGGCGTTGTCACGAAGCGTAGGAACGCTCGCGAACATGGACCGGAAGGAATCCGCGACCGGGCGAAGCGGATTGAAGGGTTGCGCGAACTGGCCGTCCGGGCCGTCGTTTCCGCCCGTATTGTTCCCCGTCTCGTTGTTACCCGCAGGACAATCCCCGACGCTCGGTCTCAGGGAACCATCGGGACAGGTCTCCCCGACGGGCGGCCCCTGACCAGTGGAGACACGAGCGAGAAGGTCGGCGACGTCGGTTGCGCCTCGAGCCGAAACCGCGTAGATGGCGACGGCCTGCGTCTGCCCCGCCGGCGGGTTCGGAGGGGCAACGACCTCGACGGTGAAATTGGCGCTCGCATTGCCTTCCATCCGGAAGCGGAACGGCGTGATGATCACGTCCCACCCGGGAAGAAGCGTGGAATTGGTGATGTTTATCGTGTCCTGAAGGTCACCGAGGTTCTGGAGCGTCATCGAGAAGTTGACGCTGTGACCTGGCTCGACCACGAGGTCGCGCTCGGCCGCGATGAGCTTCACCTTCGCGACGGTGGCGGTCTCGTACGTGAAGTTGATGTACGACGGGTGCTGCTCCGAGTCGTAGATGAGGCGGAATTCGTTTGCGGTGGCCTCCGGAGGCACCTCCGGGGGTGTGGGGGGGACCAGTTCGTTCGCCGCGATCGCCGTGAACCCAACGGCTATGGAATGTCCTCGCTCGATCACGGGGTTCGTGAGGTTTCGCGTGGGGATAACGAAGACCTTGCTCGGTTTTGGTGCAAGCGGGTGGAGACTTGATCTCGCTTCGAGTTCTATTTCCTGGCTCTCCTCACCAATCTTGATCAAGGTCCCATTCGGCGGGAGATCGTAAAGCGTCATGTTCACGAGCTTGACAGCCGCGACGGTCGCGTTGGTATCGTACCAAATGACGCCCTGGACGTCGTTCGAGATCTTGAAGGACTCGGCGGCGCCGAGTTCAAGGTCCAAGACCCACGCGTTCGGGTCGTAACCGATGTCGATGATCGAGTCTGCCGGGCTCGTCGGTCTGAACGCGTCCATCGTCCTTTGGTCGACGCGGCCTAGGAACGATTTCGTCTTGTTGTGGAGGAAAAGCTGCGACTCGACCGTCACGACGGCCTCTGCCGTGATCGGCAGGAGCGCTATGGAGGAAAGCAGGAGGCCGACGAGCAAGACCGCGCTGTAGCGGCCAGGTCTCGTCAAGGGGTTCGTTTCAGCCAATGGGTAATGTGAGAGGGCGACCGGTATTTAACTTTCCGAAAACGGGGAAGAGATATCGCCCGAATCGCGAGGCCGTGACCGGCGTCCCCTGGTCGAAACCGCGTCGGCGGGCCTTCGCTCCAGCCCAGCACCCTTATAAACGGCGGGGCGGTTCAAGCGCCCTGGATGGAGAAGGAGAGAAGCGAAAGGTTCGCGCGGCCGAAAGGCACCCGTGATTTCTGGCCGCACGAGATGGAACGGCGGCGCCGGGCCGAGAGCACGCTACGGGACCTTTTCCACCTCTACGGCTACCGCGAGGTCGCCACCCCGACGTTCGAGAACCTGGACCTTTTCACCAGAAAATCGGGGGAAGGCGTGAAGAATCAACTCTACGCCTTCAAGGACAAGTCGGACCGGGACATCACCCTGAGGCCCGAACTCACGGCGCCGGTCTTGAGGTTCTACGTGAACGAACTATCGCGCGAGCCGAAGCCTCTCAAACTCTACTATTTCGGGAACTGCTTCCGCTACGAGGAACCGCAAAGCGGTAGGTACCGGGAGTTCTGGCAGTTCGGCCTCGAACTCATAGGACCGCGTGGGCCCGAGGCGGACGGGGAGGTCATCGCGATCGCGGCCAAAGCCGTGGAATCGCTAGGACTGTCGGACGCCGAGCTACGGATCGGCCACATCGGGATACTTCGTGAACTGATCGGCGCGCTCCCCATCGATGAAGCGAAAAAGGCGGAGGCGCACCGCAAGATCGACAAGAAGGAAGCGGGCCTTGCGTGGTTCCTGGAGGACGCGGGTGCCTCAAGCGCCGAAGCGGGGCTCTTGGAGGAAGTGGCGGGAACGACTGGCGGCCCGGATGTTCTGAAGACGGCCGCGGACCTTCTTTCCGGGAGACCGAACGCCCACAAAGCCGTCCAGGAACTGACGCGCCTCGCGGAGATCGTCGCGCTCCACGGCGTCAAACGCTTCCACATCGACCTTGGCGTGGTGCGCGGTCTTGACTACTATACTGGCGCCGTCTTCGAGATCCATTCACCGTCCCTTGGCGCCGAGTCCCAAGTATGCGGCGGCGGAGCGTACTCCCTTGCAGAGATGTTCGGCGGGGAGAGCGTGGGATCGAGCGGTTTCGGCCTCGGCTTCGACCGCGTGCTGCTTGCGAGCGCGCCGAAGAC
This sequence comes from Euryarchaeota archaeon, assembly GCA_016207515.1. NCBI lineage: Archaea > Methanobacteriati > Methanobacteriota > Methanobacteriota archaeon. The sequence goes on from JACQPN010000024.1 coordinate 29,407, forward strand.
GGAAGTGAAGAAGGGACGTATCGACGCGTTCATCGTCCCCGTGGGACCCGAAGCGCGGGGAAAGGCCATCGAGGTCGCCGTGGGCCTGCGCGCTGCCGGGATCTCCGCCGACTCCGACCTGATGGATCGTTCCATCTCCAAATGCCTCGACTATGCGAACGCGATAGGGGCAAGACGTGTCGTCATCATCGGGAAGAAGGAGCTTGAATCAGGGTCGGTCACCGTGAAGAACATGGAGACGGGCGCCCAGGAGAGCGTCAGGCTTGGAGACGTCGCCAAGCACCTCAAGGCCGCGTGACGGCCACTCGATCCGTGGATGTGCGGGCGCCGGCTCGCCAAGGTCATGTTCCGGCCATCCAATCCGTCACGATCCTTGGGACGCGCCTCAGGTCCCGCACCTTCTCGACGTCCACGTTCCTCGCGTCGTGCCGATCCACGAGGATCACGTGGGCTATCCCCGCCGCCATGGCCCCCTCGATGTCCCGCCCGAAACTGTCCCCGATCATCGCCGCTTCCCCCGGGCGGACGCCGGCCTTCTTCAAGGCGGCCTCGAATATCGCCGGATGCGGCTTCGGGAAGCCCACCTCCTCCGAACAGGTGACCGCGTCCACCCATGAGGCGGCCCTGAGTATCGGCAACGCTTCGCCGGCGAGGTACCGGTCGGCATCCGTGACCACGCCGACGTGAAGGCCCATGCCCTTGACCTCCTTCAGCGCGTCGGCCGCTTCCGGGTAGAGTCGCCATGATCGTCGCTGTATGTCGAGGTAGCGGCCCCAGAACCAATCGACATCGGCCCGATCCACCCTGAAACCGAAGGCGTCCATCATCTCGACGAAGACGTCTCGCGCGGCCTTTTCGAACGGGACGTACTCGGCCGGCAGGCCGTCGTCTGCGGCCTCACCGTGTATCATGTCCATGATGGCGAGGCTGAATTCGCCCGAAAGGTCGGACACGGGTCGCTCAAGGCCGTACTTGTCCCGCACTTCCCTCATCACGGTATCGAGGGCATCGTAGTCGCTTCGCTCGTCGAGGATCGTCCCAAGCAGATCGAAAAGGACGGCTTTGAGAGCCACGGGTCGCCAACGACGCCTGTATGCCAAAACCTTCCGGTGGCAGGTCCGTTCGCTGACGCAAGAAGGGACAGAGTCCATGCTTACAGGTCAACGCCAAAGGGGATCCAAGGAACCGCTTCCGCCATGTTCCATACCGCTCAAACATGAGGCTTCAGGGTGCGTCCCGTAGTGCTACAGTCCATCCCGGCGGCGTCTTAGTGGCAGGATTATTTACCAGGCACGCGGCTCCTTGCAACCGCAGATGACCGCCCCCGTCGGTAGCCGTGTGCTGGCAGCGATCGCGTTTGTCGCGGCGCTCGGCGTCGTGTTGATCGCGGCCCAAAGCGAGTTCGGCCCCCACGCAACACCCGAGCGCCGTCTATCGCTCGTGACCCCGTTCGACACGCTGACGGGCGCGCCGGAGACTTTCATCACGCTCCCGCTCATCGTCCGTAACACGGGCGACGTGGAAGAAACGGTGAACGTGACGGTGCGAAGCGTCCTTGAAAGCGAGGTCCGCCTCTCCGGTCCTTCGATCATCGGACCCGGGAACGCTACGGGCGTGTTCGTCGTCTTCCACATCCCCCCGGAAGGCGCCGACCACGTCGAAACGAAGATCTCGGCGCGTAGCGGCGGCGCCGTCGCCAACCTCGACCTCGTCGTCAACAAACTACGAGCCCTTGGTCTCGTGAACGCGGGCGACACGGCGGTCGTAGATTACGTGGCGCGCCTCGACGACAACACGGTGGCCGAGACCAACAACGCGTTCGTGGGCGGGAACGCCGCGTTCAGGAGGGCGGGCCCGCCGAGGTTCGAGGCGCTTTCGCCTCTCAACGTGACCGCCGGCGGCGCCTCAGACATCCCCGGCCTTGGCGCGGCCGTCGAGGGGATGCGCTCAGGCGAGAGCCGGACGTTCCTTTTCACGCCCGCCCAAGCGTTCGGCGAAAAGAACGCGAGCCTCGAACGGGAACGCAGGACCATGATAGATCGCTCCTTTACGCTCGACCGGACCGTTTCTGGACCCCGCTTCGCCTTCAGGCTCGTCAACGAATCGAGCGCCGTGGGGGATGTCATCCGGCTCGAATCGGGTCGAAACGTCTTCGTCTACAGGATAGTGGCGCTCGACGCCGTGAACGCGACGCTCTCATTCGAGGCATCGACAGGCGATACTTTCACCCTCATCTTGACGCCGGAAGGCTTCGTGTACCCGGATTTCTGGACGAACGAGACGATAGTGACGGCGGTGACCGAGACCAACGTGACCTTCACGGTGTTTCCGACTCCCGGCCCCGACTTCACCTGGTTTCCTTACTGGCCGGATTCATCCAGACTCTACGCGATCAACGACGAGTCCATCGTCGTGGAGCACGATCCGCCTATCGGCCTTAAGTACCGGGAAGCGTCCGGCGGCCGCGCGATAGAGGCGACCGTGGCCGACGTGGCGGATGACGTGATCACCGTGACGGTCGCGAATTCGAACCCCTTGGCCGGCGTCCCGGTGTTCTTCGACATCTACGTGCGCGGTGTCGTGCACGAGACCTGACAGTTACGGGCACCGTGGCGACACGCGGGATGCTGCCGCGTACTCCTCGTCACGCAAGAAGTGCGTCGCGCGCGGATCAAGTGCCTGCCAGAAGGCTCATCGGCGCGCTTCCTCGAGCAAGTGCCCCAACTCCGGGAGGACGATCCTTTCCATCGCGAGCGAGACGGCCCGCGTGGAGCCCGGAAGGAGCACGAGAAGCTTCCTGGCCGCCGTGATGCCGGCCGTCGCCCGGGACATGATGCTGGCGCTTCCGATCTCTACGTGCGAGAGGATCCTGAAGAGTTCGCCGAAGCCCGGCAGCTCCTTGGCGAAAAGGGGGCGTAACGCCTCAAGGGTGACGTCTCTGGAGGATATCCCGGTGCCGCCGGTGAAGATGACCACGTCGCTACCAAGCGCCGACGCCGTCATCGCCGCCGCCACGATGTCCTTCGCGTCGTCTTTCACGATGGACGTCGAGACGATCGAATGCCCCGAGCGGACAAGACCTTCCTCGATCATCTTGCCGCTTGCATCGGTCTCGGGCGTGCGCGTATCCGACACCGTCACGATCGCGACCTTGATCCCGACGGGTGCTTTTTCACGGTGTTCGCGATGGCTCACACGCCACCCTTCCGTTTCCTCGTGACACGGATGGAGCGGATCTTGGCTACGGGGTATTGACCGTCGTCGTCCTTCTCCAACGGTTTCGTCATGTCCCACACGGTGAGAAGAGCGGCCGCCACCCCGGCAAGGGCTTCCATCTCGACGCCGGTCTTGTAATCCGCCTCGACGGTGACTTGCACCCTGATGCAGTCACGAAGGACCGTGAACTTGACCGAGACGCCGGTCACCGGTATGGGATGGCACAAAGGGATGATGTCCGGCGTCGCCTTCACGGCGCGGATGGCGGCGACCTCGGCCACGGTGAGGACATCGCCCTTATGGATGCGCTTCAGCGCCACCGCGCGGATGGTGCGGTTTCGTAGCGCGATCTCGCCTTGCGCGATGGCGATCCGGCGGACCACAGGTTTCTCCCCTATGGACACCATGCGCGCCCCACCCTCGCGGCCACGCTTGCCAGGCCCCGCGCGCCTGCCCACTGCCTTAGCGACCGTGTCGAGCGCCCTCCACCCAATGGGTCCCGGAGACCGTGGCCTCTTTTTTCCAGATCGGGGCGAAGACCTTGAGCTCCTCGATGAGGAACTTCGTCGCCTCGAAACCCTCTTCGCGGTGCGGTGATGCGACGCCAATGAAGACGATCCGTTCGCCCGGCCGAAGGGTCCCGACACGATGGACGACGAGGGCGTCGACGAGTCCCCATTTCGCCATCGCCCGAGCCACGAGTCGTTCGAGTTCCACGACGGCCATCGGCTCGTAGCATTCGTAGGTGAGCGTCTCCACCGCTTCTCCCCTGGCCTCGGTGCGGACGATTCCGATGAACGTGACCACGGAGCCTGCGCCTCGTCGTTCAAGCGCCTCCGTGAGCGCCCCGACGTCGAAAGCCTCTCCTTGGATCCTGACCCGGCTGTGCGAGCCGCCGGAGACAGGTGGAAGAAGCGCCAATTCGTCGCCCGGCGCCACTTTCGCGCCAAGGCCGCAGTATTCAAGGTTCAATCCCACCGCGAGATGCCCCTTGAAACGTGCGAGGCGCGGGTATTCAGTGAAGAGCATCTGGAGGAGCGTTTCCACGTCGGCACCTTCCGGCAACTCGATCTCGATCCTTGATGCGCCGACTATCTCCCGCGGCTCCGCAAAGAGGAGTACACTCGCCTTGAACCTTTTTCCGGGGCCTTCGTCCGCCATGTTCCGCAAGCGTTCAAATCGCGCCTGTGCCTTAAAAGCTCGCCGCACGCCGGCCAGGGCCCACAACAACGTATTTGGCGCGGCAGGCACAATCCAGCAGCCGATGGAAAGAACGGTGGCCCTGCTACTCACGGCGATACTCGTTGCGGGGTGCCTTGGTCCAACGGTCGAGCCCGAGAACGTGAAGGAGAACGCGCCGCGTGTCCGGGTCAAGGGAACGATTCCCTACGATGTGACGCTCGCGACCGTGCTCTCAGCGATTCCCTCCAACGTCACCTCGGTCGATGACATCGTCAATCGGACCCTGCGCCTCAAGGCAAGCGAACGCGCCACGATCTTCCTCGAAGGGCGTTCGGGCCTTGGGCGACCAATCCTCTCCGTGGCCATTGTCGAGAACAACACGGCCGGCAAGGCCACGATCCAGATCACGGGAAGCCAACATGGAAATGAGCCAAGCGGGAGCGACGCGGCCCTCATGTTGATGGAACTTTTCGCGTTGGGCGCGGGAAGCGACGTGTATCCGATCCTATCGCGCGTGAACCTCGTGTTCGTGCCGAACGCGAACCCCGATGGCCGCAACCTCGATCGACGCGGGAACGCGACGGGCATCGACATCAACCGCGACCACATGAACCTCGAAAGCCCGGAAGGCAAGATACTACATGAGGTCTTCAACCGCCATCAGCCGGCGGCGATCCTCGACCTCCACGAGTTCGGCGGCCTCCAAGGCGCCCCCGAGCAATCGCCTGACAATGTGCATTTCGAGATCGGCGGCCCCCAGAATCCGCTCGTGCACCAGGAAGTCGCCCGGGCCGCCTACGACTTGGAGACCGTTGCGCAGAACGCCGTCAACGAGGAATTCGGGCCCGGGTGGGCCGGCATCTACCCGCCGACCGATTCGAGCCAAGGGTCGGACATCCACCGCAACCACTATGCGATGCACAACAGCGCAAGCCTCCTTTTCGAAACCGACGGATCACTTGGCAGCGGGGACGGCTACAAGACACGCGTAAGAATTCATTTCATCGCCACCATGGCGGTGATCAAGGCCGTGGCCGCCGATCCTGCACGGTTCATTACGGCGTCCGCGACGGCCGGATCCGACCAGGAGAACGCGACGAAGGCGTTCTTCGTCTACGAGCCACAGTCCTACGCAGGGCAATTCACGAGGCTACTCGAAACGCACGGGCTCGAACTCGACGTGGCGGCCACGCCCATGATGACGACGGCGCTCGGCTCGTCCGCATCCACCGAACCGGTGAAGACGTCGTTTGCGGCGGGGTCGGTCAGGGTCTGGCTGAACCAGAGTGCGGGACGTAGCGCCGCCGAGATGTTCGAAGTGTCGAACGCGCAAGACCCGTTCTACAGGGCGGGGCCCAAGGACAATGGGCTGATGTATTACCGGGGGGGCGAAAGCCCGACGCCAGCCTCGTCGTGATACGCGGATCAGGGCCTCGACCCGCTCGTCCCGGTCATTGGCGAATCAATGGTCGTGAGGCGCAACGATGAGTGTCTCCAATCGCTTCACGCCAGGAAGTTCGAGGAGGCCCTTTGCGACCTCCATGCTTTTCTCGAAGGATTCCGCCTTGATCGCGATCGCCCCATCATAGCGTCCAAGCGTCACCACGACCATGCTGACGCCCTTGGTCTTGGTGGCGGGGTCGAACCACGCAGGCTTTGGGAGGCCTCGCGTCGGAGACCGTCGCTGCACGCCCCCCTGGTCGCTCTTGAGATGGATCGCTGCGTCGCTGTTTTGCACAAGTGCGATCAGCTTCCAATGCCTCAATCTGGCCGCCCCCTCTCGTATTCGATGCCCAATCCCGCAAGGACCTCCGCGCTCTCGACGGCCGGATGATCCTTCACTTGCTCGGTGATGCGCTCCAGGTCAGCCAGGTTCGAGGCTTCGGCCTCCAAGACCGCGTCGACGCTTCCAAAGACCGGCTCGTAGCTTGTCAAGCCGCCGACCGTCCTCAAGTGTGCCACGACTTCCGCCCATTTTGATTGCTTTGCCTTCAGAAGGATGAGTGATTTCACAGGTCTTCCCCCGATCCAGGAATGCTGCGGTCGACGCTTAATTGTTATCACGTGGCGCAACCAAGGGTGGATGCTGCGAGGCCGATCGATTGGGGCCCCAACGATCCTTGCGCCGGGCCGGCAGACCGACGGCGTCGGCGACCGGTTTTGGGCAGGCAGCGACACTTCGAACGTATTTTACGGGGCCGTCTGCATCCGCGTACCCGTGCACGATTGGACGGCCCAATCCCCACAGCTTGCCGCAGTGGCTCTCGTTCTCGCCGTGGCCGCCACGCTCGCCTTCTTGAGCCCCTACAACCGGGCCGTGCGGGCCTTTGTCGTGTTATTGGCGCTACGCGCCCTCACGGGCCTGGGTCACGCGATGGCGAACATAGCCGACAGTCCGGCGGATGCCGACTTCTGGTGGCGCCTTCATCCCTATTTTATGCTGCCCCTGGCGTTTGCCGCATTGTACTTCGCGTCGGTTTTCCCGCGTCGCCGTGTGCTCCAGGGGGTTCCCGGTGGCACGGCAGCGCTTGCCGTGGCCGGAACAGTGGTGGCGCTGACGGCCTACGTTTTCGATCACCGCCTGTTTTGGGACCTCGGATCGGTCGCCGCCGGCGAATCTCCGACCATGAACGCGACCACAGGGCCGCTCTTCGTGTTCGAAGGGATCTTTCTTCTCGCCTACGCGATCATAGTCTACACGTGTGCCCGGGACTTCACCCTGTCCAGCCCTGGGCCTGCCCGCCAATCCATGCTCATCGTCGGCCTTGGTTTCGGGGTCGTTTCGCTCTACGACGGACTTAGTTTCCTGACGCTCGAGAGCGGCGCGGTCTGGCGACACCAACCATTGGTCTCGTACGGACTCGCGGTCTCATTCGTCGGTGCCATCATCGTCGTCTGCGCCGCGGCGTGGATCCTGTACCGGAACATGCGACGGGAGGATTCCACGCAGACGCGGTCGACGACCCGGCGTTTCCTCTTCGGTCTAGCTCTTGCCCCGGTCTCGCTCGGGATCCTGGCCCTTACCGGAACAAACGGCCCGGGCGCCGAGCCACTTTCGATGGTATTTGCCGCGTTCTGGCGCGTGGCGCTCCCCCTGCTCGTCGCATACGGGCTCGTCCGCCACCACATCTTCGACATCGACGTGAAGCTCAAGTGGACGATCGGGAGCGGGACGCTCGCGGGTTTCTTCCTTGCGGTGTTCTTCGTGGTCGCCCAATTGGTCCAGAACGCCCTCGGTGAGGTCTATGGTTGGCTCGTCGGTGGCGTTGCGGCCGGTCTACTCCTCTTCGCCCTGTCGCCTTTGCAACGGATCGCCGAGCAGGTCGCGCACGCAGCTTTACCGGGGGCAAAACCCATCGCGGCGATGAACCGCGACGAGAGACTGCTGGTCTATCGCGATACGGCCCGCGTCGTCTGGGCGGACGGTGCGATCGACCGCAACGAACGGGCGATGCTCGACAAACTAAGGGAGACGTTGGGTCTCACGAGGGAGGAGGCGAGCGTCATCGAAAGCGAGGCCGCGAGCGCATAGGGGAACGGCAGCGCGCAGGGCCCAGGACGGATACCCACGCCGCCTCTGGCGCCTCACGGGTTCTTCGGTACCTTCTCCCAATCCTTGAGGAACTGCTGGATCCCCCTGTCCGTCAATGGGTGCTTCACCATCTGCTCCAAAACCTTCCACGGAAGCGTCGCTATGTGCGCTCCGGCTTCTGCGGCCTCGACCACGTGTATCGGGTGCCGCACGCTTGCGACCAGGACCTGCGTCTTGTAACCGTAGTTCCCGTAGATCTTGAGGATCTGCCGGATGAGGTCCATCCCGTTGTGGCTCATGTCGTCGAGCCTGCCGACAAACGGGCTCACGATGAAGCCGCCAGCCTTGGCGACGAGAAGGGCCTGTGTCGGACTGAAGCAGAGCGTCGTGTTCGTACGGATGCCCTTCGCCTCCAGCCGCTTTACGGCTTTCAGCCCCTCGGCCGTCATGGGGACCTTCACCACGATGTTTTCGTGGATTTTTGAAAACACAACACCTTCACGCACCATCCCCTCATGATCCTCTGCGATCGTCTCGGCGGAGACCGGCCCGTCGACGATGGAGCAGATCTCCTTGAGCGCCGAAGGGTAGTCGCGGCCCTCCTTCATGATGAGGGTCGGGTTCGTCGTCACGCCATCGAGGATGCCCCACGCGGCGGCTTCCTTGATCTCTTTCACGTTCGCAGTGTCGAGGAATATCTTCAATTCCAACTCCCCCGTTTCGATATGAATCCCGCTCCCGGCTTCATCTCTTTAGCACCCTCTTTGCGGCATCCGCAATGTCTTGGGCCACTATATGGTACTTCTTCATCAATTCGCTCGCGTCGCCGGATTCGCCGAACGTATCACGCACACCCACGCGTTCCATCCGCACGGGATACGTCTCGACCAGGACCTCGGCCACGGCGCTACCAAGACCGTTGTAGATGTTGTGCTCCTCGGCCGTGACGACGGCCCCCGTGTCTCGCGCCGCCTTCTCGATCGTGGCGCCGTCGATGGGCTTGATGGTGGGGCAATTGATGACGCGCGCCTCCACCCCTTCCTCGTGGAGAAACGCCGCGGCGACGAGGGCCTCGTACACCTCGAGCCCACAGGCGATGAGCGAAACGTCGGTCCCGTCGCGAAGCACTTGCGCTTTCCCTAATTCGAAACCCCTGACCTGCTCGAGAAGCGGCGAGTCCTCGCGGCCGCATCGGACGTAGAACGGACCGTACTCGTCGGCGATGAAATGTATGACCGCCTCCATCTGGTTGGCGTCGGCCGGGACGATGACACGCATGTTCGGAAGTCCCCGCATGAGGCCTATGTCTTCGAGCATCTGGTGCGAGGCGCCGTCGCCGCCGACCGATATCCCAGCGTGGGTGGCGACAATCTTCACGTTGAGGTTTGGGTAGCAGATGGATTGCCGTATCGGGTCATACGCCCGGCCGGTCGCAAAGACCGCGAAGGTGGAGGCAAAGACGGTCTTGCCGCACGAGGCGAGCCCGGCGGCGGTACCCATCATCCCCGCCTCCGCTATCCCCATGTCGAAGAAGCGGTCCGGGTACAGGGTGCCGAAGCGCTTCGTCTTCGTAGAGAGCGCGAGGTCCGCGTCCAACACGACGACGTTCGGGTTCTTCTTGCCGACCTCGATGAGCGCCTGACTGTAAGCGTCGCGGAGGTTACGCATCTGGGCCATGTGTTGGACGTGCAAGCGCCGTGTGGGTGATAAATACACCGCCGGCACCGCATGCCGCTTTGACCGCTCCTCTCCTCCGCTAGGACCACCTGGTTTCCAACTCGTCACGTGGGAGGACCCGTGCGGGCGAAGCCTCATACGGCCGCGCCTGCTTTTTGCCTCGTGCGGCGCGCCTCCATATGCAGGTACAAGGAAGGATGCATGAGCCGCGTCAAGGACTCGATCGCCGAAGAAGCTCTATTGCACCTTGAGATCAACAAGGAGGCGGCGTTCGACACGATATGCACGCCGACCGACGTGAAGGAGTTCGCGGTCGGGAACCTCTTTGCGGAAGGGTTCATCCGATCCGTAGATGAGATCATGTCGATCAAACGCAAGAAGAAGAATGACGCAATCTACGTGGACGTCACCTTGCGCCGGTTCGACCAGAAAAAGACCTTCCTCAAGAAGAACTACAACATCATATGGACCGAGTGCGGCCCGCCCGTCAATTTCCGCAAACGCATCGGCGACCGGCTGAAGAACGCGGAGGCCCCGTTCACCCTGACACCCCGCGCTCTGTTTGACGCGCAGGAGAAGGTGATGATGCACAGCCGGGCGTTCCAGGAGACGGGCGCAGAACATTACGCGTTCCTGTTCGACCCGAGCGGGCGGCTGCTCACGTGGTCGATGGACGTCGGTCGCCACAACGCCGTCGACAAGGTGATCGGCAAACATCTCCTGGCGAAACGGTCCTTCGCCGACACGTGGCTTTTCTCCACGGGACGCCTTTCCTCCGATCTCGTCTTCAAGGCCCTTCGCGCGCGGATCCCTCTGGTCGTGAGCAAGTCGGCGCCGCTTGCTTCCGCCGTGGACATCGCCCGTGAGTACGGTCTAGGGCTTATCGGGTTCCTGCGGGGCCAGCGATTCAACCTCTACAGCGGCGAGAAGATGATATCGCTAGAACGGGGTGGACGGTCCGCCTGAGGGCGACACGTCATTTACGCCCGACGAAGCGCAGGATCTCGCGCACCACCTTCTCCCCGCGCACCTTCTTCACCGTCTCGCCGCGTTCGACGTCCACCGACGCGAAGCCGGAGAGAAGACGACGCAACTCGCCCTCCGTGAAGTAATAATAAGGGATCCCCTCCTTGACGACGAAGCGGTCCTTGGCGCGAAGGTCGTTGTGGCTGAACACCTCGCCGATGAAGAGTCCTGCTGGTTTGAGCACGCGGTGCGCTTCCGCCACCGCGGCCGGCCGTCCCCGTTCGCTAAGGTGCGTCAGGACGAAATTCGAGATGACGACGTCGGCCATGGCCGCCGCGGCCGGGATTTGTACAACGTCCGCGACGACGAAGTCCGCTTCGGGGTTCTTGGCCCGCGCCCCGAGGACACCGGCCCGTGCGTAGTCAACCGCGAACACCCTCGCGCCTTTTGAGATCAGTGAGGCCAATGTCTTTCCCCCGCCACAACCCGACTCCAACACCACATCACCCTTGCGCACGAGGTCAAGAAGGGGCGATCTCCAAGTCCCCCGCCAAGGCAATGGTTCGCGCGCGTATTTCATCTCCCAAGCCCGCCGGGCAGTGGTGTGGACAGTCACTTTGGGCGGGTCTGGCACGCAGAATGGACCGCGTTTCGCATCTAAGTGTACTAGTAAACGCTTGCTTCCGGTCGAGTCTTCGACACGCCGCGGCGCTGCTCGCTACGTTTAAATAGGGGTTGTGACTTGTATGCCAAGCCGACCGGCATAGAACCGGTTGATGCAATCGGCTGCTTTTGACCCGGCATAAAGGTGCCGGCGAGGTAGGGAAGACGCTTCCTGACTTCGCGCGTCCTTGCTCGTAAAAGAGCATCCGCCTTCTCGCGGACGACGCGACGTGGCAGCCGAGGCAAGCCGCGATCGTAATTCGCCCGAGGACCTTGTGTCCATTGAACGGCGATATCCAAGTCGCGGAAAAACGGCAAGCGTCGCCGCAAAAAGTGCCCAAAAGGGCTCTTCGATTCATGGAGAGCCGAGAAACCCGATGCGTACAACCTACGCAGCGTGACCTCTCGCCTCTGACGAGGAAGACCAATATCGCTGTTTGAACAAACAGCGTGGATGGTGAAACTTGAAAGTCCCGCGGAAGTCGCAAACGTGCGACTTCCTGAACGAATAATGTGTATTCGTTCGCAATTCCTAATCGGAAAAGTACTTTCCCCAAAATCACTGCGATTTTGGGAATAACGATTCCGTGCGGAGCAACATGATTGCGAGGTGGCAGAGCCTCTTACGGCGCTGCGACTTCGTTAATTCCGGTTGATCCTGCCGGAGACCACCGCTATTGGAGTTAGCTTAAGCCATGCGAGTCGAGAGGTGTAAGACCTCGGCAGACGGCTCAGTAACACGTGGAGAACCTACCCTAAGGTGGGGGATACTCTCGGGAAACTGAGAATAATACCCCATAGATCACGGATGCTGGAACGCTTTGTGATCCAAACTTCCGGGGCCTTAGGATGGCTCTGCGGCCTATCAGCTTGTAGTCAGGGTAACGACCTGACTAGGCTACGACGGGTACGGGCGTTGAGAGACGTCGCCCGGAGATGGACTCTGAGACACGAGTCCCGGCCCTACGGGGCGCAGCAGGCGCGACAACTCTGCAATGTGGGCAACCACGACAGGGGAACTCCCAGTGCCGGCACTTTGTGCCGGCTGTTTTCATGCCTAAAAAGCATGGAGAGTAAGGGCTGGGTAAGACGGGTGCCAGCCGCCGCGGTAATACCCGCAGCCCAA